>JAHFFF010000025.1 GCA_023248095.1 Candidatus Omnitrophota bacterium
AGGAGCTCATCCACCTCTAAGGTGTTGAGAAGATCGGAGGGGCTTGCCCACGCACGTCTGCACATGGCCAATCCCAGATCCACATCATCGAGCTGGCCAAGCACATGCGTATCCGTGGAGACAACCAGCTTCGCGCCCAGCTCCCTCGCCCTCTTGGCATGAACATCGTTGAGATCCAGGCGTCGGGTATAGGCATTGACCTCCAACGCCACCCCGGCCCGCGCAGCAACCCCACAGACCTTCTCCAGATCAACCTCGTAGGGACTACGCTCTCCCAGAAGGCGTCCGGTTGGATGGGCCAAAATGTGCACGTAGCGGTTTTGAAGCGCCTTGATGATCCTCCCAGTCATCGTTTCCAGCGGCTGTTTGAAAGCGGAGTGCACCGCTGCAATCACCAGATCAAGCTTAGCTAAAATCCGGTCCGGATAATCCAGACGGCCATCGGACAGAATGTCGACCTCCGAGCCCATGAGAATACGGAATGGATGAAGCCTTCGGTTGAGTCGCTTAACCTCCGCCATCTCTTCCAACAGCTCCGATTCGCTTAAACCCCCGGCAACCCGCAGCGACCGCGAGTGATCCGAGAGAAGCATGTATCGATACCCTTGTTTACGAATCGCCTTCGCAATCTCCTCGATGGAATGGGAACCATCCGACCAATCCGAATGGTTGTGAAAAGACCCCTGTAGGTCCTTCCGCTCCACCAGCCGAGGCAATCTCCCTGTTTGAGCCGCCTCAACCTCCCCTAGATCCTCCCGAAGCTCCGGAGGAATCAAAACCAGGCCCAGCGCTTCATAAACTTCCTCCTCGTCTTTTCCAGCAATCCTCCGTCCCCCCTTTTCGTGGAAGACACCGTACTCGTTGACGGTCAATCCCCTGCGATTGGCAAGTGAACGGATCTTGATGTTGTGCGCCTTGGACCCGGTGAAGTACACGAGGGCCGCCCCAAAAGATTCCGGTGGGACCACCCTCAGATCCACCTGGACCCCCTGCTTGGTTCGAATGCTGGATTTGGTCTCCCCGTGCGCCTGGACCTGGGCAACCAGCTTGAGCCCGACAAACCGGTCCATAATCTTTTGGGGCTGGGTGGAAGCCACCAGGATGTCGATATCCCGTACGGTTTCCTTCCGACGACGCAAGCTCCCGGCCAAGCTGATCTGCCGGATCTCTCTCAACGGCCCAAGATCCCTCAAAATCTCCGCTCCGAGTGCCAAGGCAGTTCCCAGCGGCATCCGCTCCTGACCCGCCTTGACAACTTGAATCCCTTTCAGTATGTTTCCCTCCTTCTTCTCTCGAAACCCGGGTAAGGAACGCAACTTCCCTGCCTTCACGAGACCTTCCAGTTCGGCAATGGACTTTACCTTGAATCGATCGTAGACCAGCTTGGCCGTTTTAGGCCCAATCCCGGGCACGCTCATCAGGGAGACCAAGCTTTCAGGCAGCCTTTTCTTGATCTGTTCCAGGTAGGACAGTTTCCCGGTTGAAAGGACCTCTTGGATCTTTTCGGACAAATCCTTGCCCACGCCCGGAATCTCCTGAAGCGATCCCTTTTGTGCCATCTTCTCGAGGTCCCCGGTGAAATTTCTCAGGTTCAGGGCCGCCCTGCGATAAGCGCGAATGCGAAAAGGGTTCTCCTCCCCCTTGAGCTCCAGCAGATCCGCAATCTGTTCGAAAATATCGGCCACTTCCAAGCTCTTCATTGGGACCGTACGACCTCCACTCGATCCCCGATAGAAAGCCCCAGATCTCTGATAGCAGAACCCCCGTTGATAGCTATCTCCAGCAATCCCCTGCTTCCGATGATCGCCATGGGAATCCCTTCAGTTGCAGAACTGTAGGAGCGCTGCAAACCCTGGATCCGATAACCCTGCACGCGAACCTCAAAACTGACCTTGGACCGCTTGAGAGGTTTCCCTGGCAGGTTCGTCACTGCGTTCCCGAAACGATCCCATTGAATCACCTGCCCAACCCACCCCCCTCGACGATGACCTGCAGAGCGTAAAGAAAGCCGCTTCAACGAGCTCACCCGATGCCCAAGCTGGCGAGGATCCAGCCCGCTGGACAAATGGGCTGCAACGGGTGCAAAGATGTCTCGACCGTGAAAGGTATTGCTCACATGGGGCAGGAAGAACTTCCGGTTTTTCACAGAATAGGCCTGGACGCGGCGGGCTCCAGTCAATGCTTGGGTCAACACACCATTGTCTGGGGCGAGAAAGCAATGACCCCGGTGAGGGACAGCCAGGACCCTTCGAGTCGAACCGACACCAGGGTCCACAACGACCACATGAACAGTCCCCTTGGGAAAGTACGACCAGGACCAAGCCAACAACCAGCCCGCCCGCTCAATATCGCCGGGTGGGATCTGATGGCAAAGGTCGATGATGGTAGAAGCGGGATTGATGGAGTGGATAACCCCCTTCATGACCCCGGCATACTCATCCTCCAAACCGAAGTCGGTCAGCAGGGTTACAACCATTTCACAAAACGCGGCTGAGTGGCGTGTAGGGGAGGTCTAGATCCCTGGCGGTTGCCTCGTAAGTGACCTTTCCGCGGGCGATATTCACCCCCTTCATGAGGGCCGGGTTCGTCTTGAGGCCCTTGTTGAAGCCCCGCCGCGCAATCTCCATGGCAAAGGGCAGCGTTGCGTTGGTCAAACCGTACGTCGAGGTAATGGCCACCGCTCCCGGAATGTTGGTCACGCAGTAGTGGACAACCTGTTCTTCTACAAAGACCGGCGCAGCGTGCGTAGTAGGTCGGGAAGTCTCCGCACAGCCGCCTTGATCAATGGCCACGTCGACGATCACGGAACCCGGCCTCATCTTCTTCAACATCGATCGTGGGATCAATATGGGCGAGCGGGCCCCTCGCAGGAGGGCGGCGCAGATCACCAGATCGGCCCGGGCCACTCGATCGGTGATGTTGTGCTCATTCGACATCAGGAACCAAACGTTCTTCGGCATGATGTCCTCGAGATAGCGGAGACGATCGAGATTCACGTCCATCACCGCAACGCGTGCCCCGAGGCCTGCTGCCACCTTGGCTGCGTTGGAACCGACCACACCTGCGCCCAGGATGAGCACGCTGGCCGGGGCAACACCGGGAATTCCTCCCAGCAGAATCCCCTTCCCCTTCATCGGCTTCTCCAAGTACTTGGCTCCTTCCTGAACCGACATCCGGCCCGCAACCTCGCTCATCGGGATAAGAATCGGCAATTGACCGCGAACATCCTCGACTGTTTCATAGGCGATGCAGGTCACCTTCTGCTTCATCATCGCCTTGGCAAGCTGTTTGTTGGCAGCAAAATGGAAGAAGGTAAAAACCATCTGGCCTGGACGGAGCAGCGGATACTCCTCGTGCTGAGGTTCCTTCACCTTCAGGATCAATTGAGCCCGGCGGTAAATCTCCCGTGCAGACTCCGCGACCTCGGCCCCGGCCTGAGCGTATTCCCGGTCCTCGATCACAGAGGCCTTCCCCGCCCCGGCCTGGACCAGGATCGTGTGCCCTGCCCGTCTCATCTGGGCTACGCCAGAGGGAACCAGAGCGACGCGGTACTCGTCCTTCTTAATCTCCTTAGGAACGCCGACGATCATGGGCCAGCATGCTTTGAAGGACAAATTCCCCGATCCTGCGCCGATCCTCTGGTCTGAGGTCCGAGAAGTAAATCGCGGTCAGATACTTGGGATGTTGTTCCAGGGGCAGCTGATCCTGGCGCACCACCACACCTACGCAGTGAACCGATTGCCGTGGCGATCCGCCAAACCCTGGCGAGGCCGGAAGGTTCAGCACCACCTCCAGCTTCGTCATGGGAGGAACCATCTGAGAGAGACTGCACAACGCCCCGCCACAGCTTAAATTCTGTGTTACGGTTTCCATCCGCTCGGGACCGACGGAAACCTGGCACTGAATCGTTTCTGCAACGCGTGGATACCTACGCCGCTCGGAGAAAGGCATCTCTGAAAAACTCCTTCACTTTAAGAGGGTACTCCTCTTTTCGTTTGTAATAACAGGCTGCATGCTCAGCCTCTGGAACAAGCCAAAGCTCCTTCGCTGTCCCCGCGGCCTCAAAGAGCACCCGCGCCTCCTCCGATGGGACGGTGAAATCCTGCATCCCATGAATGATCAATACAGCCCGTGGCGAAAGCGCCCGAATCATTTGAACTGGACTCAATGTCGACGCCCGACACCCAAGACGCAATTCCGTGACCCACAGGGTTCCCAACCCTAGAGGAATCCTAGGAATATGATATGTCAACCACTGCACCCTCGCAACCGCTTTGCCGAAATCCGCGTAGGCAGAGTCCGATACGACCGCGCGGATGTTTGGAAATCGAGCCGCCGCCAGGAGAGAAATTGCCCCACCCATGGAAACACCGTAGCACCCAACGGGCAAACCCTTCAAATCAGGGTCCCGCGCAATGAAATCCAAAACAGCCTGTATCTCCAGCATCTCCCGAAAACCGAAGGTGGCTGTCCTGCCTCCGGACTCCCCGTGTCCACGCAGATCCAGAAGGAGCAGGTGATACGGGCTGCAAGCGTGAAAGGCCTGAGCGATATCCAGCAATTCTGCCTTGGAGGACCCAAACCCATGCAGGAGGAGCAGGAGACCTTCCGGGCGGGGATGCCGAATCAGCCAAGTGGAGACATCCACCTGATCCGCGGTCCGGAGTCGGAACGATTCCCAGGCGAGGCCGAAATCCTCGGGTGTGACGGCAGGCTTGTATCGAATGGGATGCAGGATCCGATGGGAACCGAACAGAACCCAAATCAAGCCGGACAGAATGGCAGCTAAAAGGAAGGCCAAAGTCGGTCAGGAACCCTATGGGCTCTCTTGAATCTTTCCCTTCAGGTTTCCCAACCAACGGGAGTAGATGAAATCCAGCAGACGGGCCAAATCCAACGGCTTGATCGAGACAAAGCGCAGCCCGGCGAGCACCTCAGAGCGGTCTGGAATGGATTCTCCGGCCCATGCGACCTCTGCCGTGGCAAAGATAGGCACATTGTCTCCCGGTACCTTCATGGTGAGATCGACATGCTCACCCCGCTCGACGGATGCCGGCAACAGGATTCCAAGACCTTCCCGGCAAAAATCTCGAACCCTTGCCGCGCCCGATGCCATGGAAGGACCCTTAGCCCAATATTCCGCCTCTAAGTCTGTTCCAATCCTCATAAACTTTCTTCGCTCTTTTGACTGCATGGCTGCTCCTTAACCTATCATCTCCACCGCTTCAACCGGTTTCTTGACAATGAATCCCTTTCGGTACGCCCGCAGGAACGCTTCGACCATGCTCGGATCGAATTGAGAACCTGAACAGGCCTCGATTTCTCTGACCGCCGCCGCATCGGAAAGACGCTTGCGATAAGGGCGATCGGTCGTCATGGAGTCAAAGGTGTCCGCCACAGAGATGATCCGGGTCATGAGAGGAATCTCGGCTCCGCGGAGCCCATCGGGGTAACCCTTTCCGTCGTAGCGTTCATGATGCGCCTTGATCATCCTGGCAACCACCTCCATCCCCTTGATGGGCTGCAGGATGATGGCCCCCACCACAGGATGCTCCGCCATCTTCTTGGCCTCGCGAGCGGTTAATTTTGCCGGCTTCCTGAGGATCTCATCCGGAATGCCGATCTTTCCGATGTCGTGCAGAAGCGCAGAGATGGTCAGCATCTCCTTGAACCGCGGCATAGCGAGTATCTCGGGATGCGGCCCCAGTTCATCCGCAATGGCTACCGCATAGGCCGTGGAACGCTCCGTGTGCCCATGGGTGTAAGGATCCCGCGCATCAACGGCAGCCGCCAGCGCAATGGCCGTATGGATGAAGAGCCGATGCTCCCGCTGATAAAGCCCTTCGATCTCACTCATCCGCAGAAAGAGCTGCTGGTAGAGCTGCGCATTCTCCAGGGCGATCGCCCCCTCATTGGCCAAGGTGGCGAGCACATCCAAGTCCTCCTGAGAGAAGGGATCCCCCGAGAGCTTTTCTCCCAGAACAAGAAACCCCAGCATCTGAGTCTTGCTGAAGGAGGGGACCAGAACCTGTGCCCCCAAGGAATTCATCTCGCCCAGGATTTCCTCCAGGGTCCGGCGGATTACGGTTCGGTGTGGAAAGAGTTTTTCGCTCCTCAGCCAGGCCCGCACCTCATCCTGGGTCAAAACCTCCTTCTTTTCCTCCAACCATGCGACCAGTGGGTTATCTCTCCCTACGGTTAAATCCATCGGCCGCTTGTCTCGGCCTCGGCTGACCCTCAGCGCGTAATGGTCGCCTGATCGCTGTAAAATCGCGACGTGGGTCACGCGGAGCCGCATCCCGATGAAATGGGCCATGAGCTTGAGCAGTTTATCCACAGAGGTGACCCGCGTCATGCCCCGGGACGCCTCCTTGAGGGTCTTTTGCCACTGATACTTCCTCTGGAAAAGGAGGCGATCGGTCAGCCCCCTCAGCCACGTGTCGAGCGGCCGGACCACCGCCGTGACAATGCTTAAGGCCAGCAGGCACATCCAGAGAACTCGCCGATCGAGGGCCTGGGATCCGTAAAAAAGAACCTGTCCCACAAAGACGACGACAACCACAAATAAGCCCACCAGGATCGAATAGAGGGAGGCGTAAAGCAGGGTATTCTTGACCACGATCGAGATGTCCATCAAGCGCCACCGAACCATGGCGTAGGCCATCAATGCATAGAAAACAAAGACCCCCTGCTCTGCGGGGGAAACCGGAATCCTAAAAACCAGCGGAATCATGGAAAGAAACGAGAGCAGACCCACGACCGAGGCGAGGATCACATACCGCAGCTGATTCCTCCGGAAACCAATCTGACCCTGGTATTGCCGGAGAAGAATCCCCAGGCTGATGAGGAATAACCCGAAAAACCAGAGGATGAACAGCCCATAAAAGGGGCCTGCAACCGGATAGCACCTAAACGGAGGCTGCTCCTGCAAACCACGCACGAGCAATGGGGTCAGTGCCAGCAGCGCAAACAGGCCAGCCGTTCTGTCGGCCCACCGCACCCATTCACCCCCCACGGAATCCTCTTCCCTCAGTGCCAGCGCAAAGTGCAGAAAGAAGACCGCGATCAACCCAAACGCCGCGTGCGCGAATCGCGCCAAGCCAAGGGCCCAGCCTGACGAAGCTGCCTGCTGCATGAGGGCAGTCCCGAACGCCCAAGCCGACGTGGCCCCGGAAAGGTAGAACCAGGTCCTGTTCGCTTGGGCCCTCGGGTTCTTCAGATAGACAAACAACCCTAATCCGAAGCTGGTCACACCCATGCCAACCAAGCTCCAGAAATGATAACTAGGGCTGAACATTCGTCTCCACCAATCCCTGAGCAACAGCGGTCTTTCGGATCACCTCACTGAGTCGGATCAACCCCGCGCGAGTGAAGCTTTCGTTCTGAATGACCTTCACTCCCAGCTTACTCAGATCATCGACCCGGCCGTTTGGGTAGGGAGAAAAGACCGAACCCGACCCATGGATGATGAGCTCCTTGGGTCTTGCCTGGGAATTCATCACCCGAGCCACCATATCACTGGTTGAACCCAACATGCTTAAATCCACCAGCAGGATGTCGGGCTTGAACGATTCCAGCCCTTGGGTGGTCTCCTCGGCTGAATAGGCAGCGGCAACTTGGTAGAGGCCACCGCACCTTTCCTCATCGGAGAAGAAAACCTCCTTGAGCTTATAGGTGTACTCCGAGGGCTCTACAAAAAGAAGCCGGGCCTTGGGCCGCGTCCCTATCGCCTCGGCTGGAGGAGGCTCTTCTTCCGTTGACCCTTCCCTCTTCCTGCCCGCCAGAACCTCCTCCACCACCTGAGTCAACGCCTGGATTCCAAAGGGTTTGATGAGGAAACCGTCCACCCCAATCTGTTCAACCATCTCCTGGAACTGAACGTCGTAGGCGGTCACGACAACCACCTTTGTAGAGGGCAACTGAGCATGGATGAACTTCAGAACCTCCACCCCATTGACGCCTGGCATCTTCATATCCAGTAAGACCAGATCTACGGGGTGTTGGCGGAGCAGCCGCATGGCCTGCAGGCCGTCTAGGGCAGTCAGCATTTCATACCCTTTACCCAAGAAGAAAACCTGGAGGGCAAAGGTAACCTCCGGCTCATCATCGACTACCAGAACTCGTTTTGTTTTAACCGGCTGGGATGTCATCCTTTACTCAGCCCTGGAAAAACCGGGCATAAAAAAGCGCCTCCGGAAAGCCCGTAGACGCAACTCTCCGAGGCGGTCCACTTGTCTGCAATTGGCCTGTATTACCCTTATCGGTCCCATCGGATAAACGTATTCAGAGATCGCAATAATGAGTGCGGACCACCGAACAGCAAAGGACACGACTAGGGTTGACTATACGGGCAGGAGCCGTTCCTGTCAACCGTTTTGACAGGTTTGCTTCGAAAACCAGCCGCCGGTCATGGCATCCAGGTAGGCCGACAGTTCCTCGATTCGAACGGACCGTTCCTTCTGCAGGATCGGATCACCTGTAGGGTGTCCATCAAACTCGGCCAAGAGACGTTTCCTCTCGAAGTAAACTCGCGTCAGCTCCTCGAGGAGGTCCTGCCTGAGCTGGACCATCAGTCTAGACCGGACATCGATGGCAGTTTGGTCGGAGCTCCAGATGAAGTCCCCCAGATCCCAACTGAAACCGAAACCCAGGCTGAAACTCCGATGTTCAGGACCCAAGGTGAATTTGGTCGTCCCTGATGTCGTTGAGGAGACGATGTTCGCATCCCGGCCCTGATCCAGGTCAACCTTGAAAGTAGGAACGAAGGCCCGCCATCGGGCAAGGCTCCGCCAGCGAAGGATCTTTTGGGGATCGACCTCCGCGTAAGCGATCGCTGCCCCCTGCACTTCCTGAATGGAAGGCTGCAAGGCAGAGGCCCCGATCCCCTCCCCCCCTCCAGATCCGTCTTCCTCTGATGATAAAAAGGCGTTCACGGTCTCCATGGGGATTCGGAACAACCCACCCTGCGAACCGAGCCACAGGGATCGCCCCGGTGGATCCAAGGCAATCTTAAGAACTCCTCCCGCCGGAAGGTCTGCTCGGACCTTCTTCCAGAACCCCAAACGCTCGGAATAGACAAACAGGTTCCCTTTCGCTAAGGCGTAAAGTCGAACTGAAAAGAGGGGATCGACCGCCAGTTCTGTTACCTCAGCGCCGTCTAATCCATTCGAGGGCAGATGAGTCCACTCGGTTCCTCCGTCCGAGCTGAAGACAACCCCATGTGGGGTGCCTGCGTACAAGAGCCCGCTGTAAGGATGAATGGCCAAACCGCTTGGAATGACCAGATCCTGGATCGCAGGAAGTTCTTCCTCCCCACCGGATGAACCCGCTTCCTGAAACCGCTCGTCCGCCTCTTCCTTTCCCTCCTCCTGATGCCGCGCAATCAGCACGGTAGGAATCCGTGACCAGGTCCGTCCACGATCCTCGGAACGAAACAGGCCCCCATCCGAAAGGGCGTAGCATCGATCCTCACGAACCGGATCGAATAGAACCTTCAAGACCCTTCCGTTTAGACCGGTTCCTGCGCAACGGATCCAATGAACTGCCCCGTCCAGGCTGAGGTAAATTCCATTTCCCGTTGCCATGAGCAGGTAAGAGGGATCTTTGGGGAACGAAACCAGAGAGAAGATGGAACCCTCCACCCGTATCCTCCTCTGCCAATGGCCCCCTCCATCCCCGCTGCAAAAAAGAACCTCCCCGGCTCCCACACAGAGATTGTCCGAGGCATCCGGCCAAAGATGGCTGGCCCCAACTGGCTTGCCCCAAATACCGGAGGTAAAGATTCGACGCCAAGTGGAACCCTGGTCCGCGGACCAGTACACTCCCCGATCCGTTCCGACGCACACCCCTCCCCGCTGCCCTGTCTTCGAGCTGACCGTCCAAACGGGGCCGCGGATTCCCAGGATTCGGTCCGGATCCTGAATGAACAGCGGAGCAGAGCCCTGAACAGGTCCCGTTCCCACCGGAAGTTCCCTTGTGAAGGCCTTCGAGACCAATCCAATCAGAACGAGACTGCCCAGGAATATCCAAACAATCCAGCGCAATGTGGAACGCATGAGGCCTCCCTCCATTTTTGCTTTAGTATATATGATAATTGCATATAATGCAAGTATCCTTCTTTCCTCATACTGGAACTTTTTTGACTTGTGGACCTTTCGGATCGGTGATATGATTCACCCACGATGACTCTAGGCAGGAAGATCAGGGAGTTGCGTCAACTGAAAGGCTGGTCGCTGGCCGAGTTGGCCAAGCATTCCGGCGTGGCCTTATCGAGCCTCAGCCGCATCGAGACCAGCCGGATGACGGGAACTCTGGAATCGCACATCGACATCGCGCGCGCCTTAGGAGTACGGGTTTCGGAGTTGTACAGCAGTCTAGATGCCCCTGGTCCCATGGTCGAAATCAAATCAGCGGGAGAAAGCCGCGACAAACAGCTGACCGTCAAAGGGGCCACCGTTACAGTTCTTACCAGTGCATCCCTGCAGAAAAAGATGCTCCCGGTGCTGATCCGGCTGGGGCCAAGGAAGGGCACCTCACGGGAGCGGGGACCCGCCGGCTCAGAGCGGTTCGTTTATCTTCTGCAGGGACAAATGCAGATAACTGCTGGCGACGAGAAGTTTCGACTGGATCCGGGCGACAGCGCTTATCTACAAGCCTCCGTGCCCCACTCCTACAGCAACGTTGGAGCCGGCGCCCTGCTGGCCATCAGCATCTGCTGCCCACCCCTGCTCTGATCAGAAGCCCTAGGAAACCTGCTCAACCACCAGAGGATAGCGGACCTTCAGATCTCCGTTCAAAAGAACCTCGACCGCATACTCTCCGGGTTGAGGCAGCTCAAGATTGTTGAACCGTGCGATGACGGAATGGCGGGATTTCAAGTTGGAAAGCTCAAAAAGGGTTTCTCTGTCGCGCGCCAGCTCATGCCCATTGGGATCGAGTATTCGGCTGTACTGACTGAACTTCCCCGCACCTGCGATCCATCCGTTGACGATGAACAGGGTCGGATGCGCCGCCGGAAACTCGCGAGCCCCGATCGTCTCGAACAACCCAACGAGTATGAATTTTCCGTTGTCCTCGCGACGGACGTCATCGCATAGGACAGAGTACATCAGGGCGGGCTCGATTGTTGTTGTGGTCATACCCTGAAAGGTTAAGCCTTCTTGTCGGGTTTGACCTTATCCAGAAGGGCCTCGAGACGAGCCTTTTCCTCGGCCGATAACTCCGCAAACTCAACCCCGGTATCGAAGCTCGGACCCTTGCGCAATTCCCGGCGCCGGACCACCCAAACAATGGTTCCCCGCACCTTGACCGGCCCCCTCCCATCCTCCAGGTTGAGTTCCAACTCCACGGGCGAGAAGATATCCAACCCCTTCTCCAGCAGGATGCAGATCCCACCCAAGCCAATATTCTCTGTAATTGCAGAGATGACGGTCGGTTCGCCTGCCTGTCGAATGGTCACCACACACTTATACTTCGCGCGAGGAAAACGACGCTGATCAATTCCTTGCCACACGGCAACCCCTCCCTCTTTCCTCTTATATAGAGGATATCCAACAAAATTGCAAGGATGTTCAGATCATGGTAGCCTGATACGAGGGTAATTCTAATGTACGAGGCCTTTTACGGGTTCCGCGAGAAGCCATTTCATGTCACCGCCGACCCCGCCTTTCTGTTCCCTTCCCGGCATCATCAGGAAGCGATGGCGCACCTCATGTACGGGATCCGGGAACGCCTCGGCTTCATCATGATCACGGGTGAAGTCGGAACGGGTAAAACCACCTTGGCCAAAACCCTGGTCAACCGGCTGGAGGGCCCCATCCAAACCGCCTTGATACTCAACCCTACGTACAGCGGTGTCCAGCTCCTTCAGGCAATCCTGCGGGACTGGGATGTTCAAATCCGCTGTGCCAACAAAGGGGAGCTGTTGGTGTACATCGAGCGATTCCTGCTGAAACAGGCTGAGTTGAGAGGAAACACGGTTCTCATCATTGACGAGGCCCAAGCCATCAGCGCCATGACCCTCGAACAGGTCCGGCTGCTTTCCAACGTTGAGACGACCAAGACCAAATTGCTCCAGATCGTTCTGATCGGCCAACCGGAATTGAGCCAGCGATTGGCCCGTGAACCTCGGCTGAGGGCCCTGCAACAACGAATCGCCGTCCGTTATCACATTCAGCCGTTGGATGAGGGGGAGGTCGCCGAATACATCCGGCACCGACTGCACGCCGCAGGCTCCGAAGGAAATCCCCGATTCACTCCAGGGGCAATCGCCTTGATCGCGCAAACCTCCCGCGGCATCCCACGACAGATCAACCTGCTGTGCGATCAGGCCTTAGTTGCTGGATTCGTGCGTGAATCCAGGGAGATCGATGAATCGATGGTGGAAGAAGCACAAGGCGTTATCACAACCAGTCCATGAAGGGAGGATTACAATGAGTATCATTGCCGATGCACTACGGAAAGCCGAAACCTCGCCCGCCGATTCCCCCTCGCCCCCCTCCCCAAAATCCTTCTGGGCCTACCGCATGCTGTTGTTGGTTTGCGTCGGGTTGGTTCTGGCAGGACTCGGATGGGTCACCCAACGTTCAGAGAACCGTCCTGCACCCGCGACACAAATCAGGAGTGAGCCCTCTCCTCAAAAATCGGCGGGGTTGAAGCTACTTCGCTCTGCCCAGGGCGAACTGGCCCTCAATGGAATTGTTCAGGGCGGCAGAGGAAAATCTCTGGCCTTGATCAACAACCAGGTGGTCGAGGAGGGTGACCAAATCCGAGGGAAACGGGTGGTTCGTGTGGAATCGGATGCTGTTCAATTGCAGGAGGATTCAGGCCGGATCAGAACGCTCAAACTGGGGGATTAGCGGACTCGGACGAAAGAATCCTTGAAGTCTTGAAAGCGCGGATCCCCAGCAAGACGCAGGGATTCCTGATTTGCTTCCTCTTTGGTGACAAAGCTGCCCACGTAGACCCGGTACCGCAACCTTCCATTGCTGCGCGGTAACTCCACCAAGAAGGCCTCGTATCCCAACTCCTGAAGGGTACTGCGCGCGCGCTCGGCCATCCCCTTCACATCATAGACAGCCACCTGAACCGTATAGGGCGTGGAATCTCCCACCGCCGGGGATGCCTGCAAGGCGCGCATCCCCATCACATACCCACCCATCCCCAACAAGATGAGGACGGCGAAGATCCGCGCAACCCATCCCGAATCCTTTTCCGAGGGTTGCTCGTCCGCAGGTTGACTTCGGTGGATCTGCTGGATTTGAGCGGCCAGCCGGTCCTTCTCTTGTCGAAGGCTGATCAATTCTGAACGCAACCGCTTGAGCTCCCCTGTAAGAATTTCCGCTCCCGTCCAAGTAGATCCAGCATCCGTAGGTTGTGGATGCTGACGGGTAGCCCCGTAGGAGCCGTAGAGCCTTTCTTGAATCTCCGTTTCGGTTAAGGCCCGAACCTCCGTCAGGGTGGAGCCTTCAGGAGTAGCCATCATGTTAGCTTCAGACGAAATCGAACCAACGTGACTTCCCCTAACGACCATTTCCCATCCTGCTGGAATCCCATTGAATTGCACAGTTGGATTGCTTGACGCATCCCGGTGGAGGTGCGAATGATCACTTCCCTGAATCCCTTTTTTTTGCAGAAGGCCAACGCCTCGTTCAATAGGCTGCGCCCTACTCCTTTGCCTCGGTATTCCGGATCAACAAACAGACGTCGCAAAATGGCCGTGCGGGGAGCATCGGCCTTCACTCCACAGGTCCCGATCACCCGGTTATCTTCTTCCGCCACCAGGAATGTATCTGCAGGACCCTGATAAGTCTCGGCAAGGTGTTCTAAATCTTCTGCTGGGTAAGCCCTCTGATCGCCAGGAAACTCTCGCTCCAAAATGGTTGTGACCAACCCCACAATCTGAGGGCTATCCGAAGGTTGCCAAGCACGAATCTTCACGAACTTTGGCTTGCCCTTTATGAGACTTTGTAGACGCGGTCGTGCCTCCGAACCTTCGAAGAAACCTTAATGCCCACTTGCGATCCCTGCTCTGCCTCGGACACAGCGGTATGTTCGACTTGCATCGAGCTGACCGTCTCAACCAAATCGGTGGTCTGCCCCTTTATCCAGATCTTGTCCCCGACCTTCAGGGAACCCTCTTTGATCTCAATCAGCGCAGCACTGGGAATCGCATAGAAGCCGATCACTTGACCAATCTCTTCACCTGACATACCACTGGGTAAGGAACTCTTCTCCGTCATGGTGATGGCTCCTTCGAAATAAATTAGGTGATGCTACACCAACTCTGACCGCATGTCAACATCGGTCCGCTTCAGCGCAACGGCGCCAACAGGTGCTCTAGGGCAGCGCGAGCGGCCTCTTGGCTGGCCGACTTCTTGCTGGGTCCCGACCCTTGGCCATACACCTTACCCCGCCAACCCACGGAAACCTGAAAACGGCGCTTATGGCCCGGCCCCGTCTCTCCAACCACACGATATTCCGGGCTGGCCTTAAAGTATCGGAGCACATACTCCTGTAAAAGAGATTTGTAATCCACCGACATCTGCCCCGTCTCCACCCCTTCGATCTGATCCTCAAAGAGACGCTTGATCACTCGGACGGTGGGACCGAGTCCGCGATCCATATAGAGGGCCCCCAACACCGCCTCCAAGGCAGAGCCGATGACGGAGGGGCGCCGTCCCTCTCCTCGCATGGCCTCCCCAGGTCCGACCAGAATCCACTCATCCAGATTCAGACGGGCCGCGATCTCTGCCAAGGTTGCACGGCTGACAACCTGGGCCTTAATCCTCGCCAGTTCCCCAACCTCGGAAACGGGGTACAGGCGATACAG
>JAHFFF010000026.1 GCA_023248095.1 Candidatus Omnitrophota bacterium
GGCGCCGCCAGCTCGGCTACGGACGGGGGGCGCGCATGACCTCGATCGAGGTGGACCGCGTGCAGATCCTCTCGGGGATGCGTTCCGGCAGGACCCTCGGGTCCCCGCTGGCGCTGCAGATCATGAACAAGGACTCTTCGATCGACAAGCTGCCGGTGGTCACTCGGCCGCGGCCGGGGCACGCTGATCTGGCTGGTGCATTGAAATACGGGCACGAGGATGTCCGCAACATCTTGGAACGGGCCTCTGCGCGGGAGACGGCGGCACGGGTGGCCGTCGGTGCGGTGGCCAAGCGCCTCCTGGATGAGTTCGGCGTCCAGGTGTTCAGCCACGTCGTCCGGATGGGGGGCGTGGAGGCGAAGGTGGATCGCCTGACGCCGGCGCAGATCCGCAAGCGAGCCGAGGTTTCACCGCTTCGATGCGCGGATCCGAAGGCCGAGGCGCGGATGATCCGGCTGGTGGATAAGGCCAAAGCGGCCGGCGATACCATCGGCGGGACGATCGAGGTGGTGGCCTTGAACGTTCCGGTCGGGCTGGGCTCGCACGTCCAATACGACCGGAAACTGGATGCGCGGCTCGCCGGGGCGCTCATGTCCATTCAGGCGATCAAAGCGGTGGAGATCGGCGCCGGCACCAGGGTTTCGGAAGTTTTCGGATCGCAGCTGCACGACCAGATCTATTATTCCAAGCAGAGGGGATTCTTTCGCAAGACCGTCCGGGCGGGCGGGATCGAAGGGGGCATCACCATCGGCGGTCCGGTCATCGTGAGGATCCACATGAAGCCCCTCTCTACGCTGCGCAAGCCGATGATGAGCGTGGACCTGAAGACCAAGAAACCGTTCGCCGCCACGGTGGAACGTTCCGACGTGAGCGCTGTTCCCGCTGCCGGCGTCGTGGGGGAGGCGGTGACCGCCTTCGAGCTGGCCAACGCCCTCCTGGAGAAATTCGGAGGGGACAGCCTGCCGGAGGTCAAACGCAACTGGCACGGGTTCTTGGAACAAGTGAAAAGATTTTAATACTTGACTCTGTTTGGTGCCATGGCCCCGCGATGGTGGCCCGATCGGGCACTCCAGGAGGCCAAGCGGGCATGGTTCCCCAGAGATCTCAATTGAATGGGAGAGCGAGGCCGGATGATGAGTGAGGAATGCCACGCTGGGGCATTCCGAACGGTGCCCGACGGGACACTCCGAAGCGGGGGATGGCACCAGAGCTTGTTATGAAGAACATCATCTTGGTGGGATTCATGGGGACGGGCAAATCGGCCGTCGGCAGGCTGCTGGCACAGCGGCTGAAATGGCCGTTCCTGGATCTGGATAAAAAGATCGAGAAGGATGCGGGCCGGTCCGTCGCGGAGATCTTTACTGCAGAGGGAGAGGCCGGTTTTAGGAGATTGGAGGCGAAAGCAGTGCAGGATGTGGCCGGCTTGCAATCGCACGTGATTGCTACGGGGGGCGGCGTCATGTGCGATGAGAAAAACGTGGAGACGCTGAAAGGTTCGGGGTTTCTGGTCTGTCTGACCGCCAGCCCCGAGATGATCCTGGAGAGAACGGCGCCGACCCTTTCTTCTCGGCCTTTGTTGAGCGGCGGGGATCCGCGAGAGCGGATCCAGGCCCTCTTGGCCTTGCGGACCCCTTTCTACGCGAAGGCGGATGCGACCATGGATACGACCAACCGGACGCTGCAGGACGTGGTGGAGGAGATCTTGAAGGTGGTGAACCGATGAATGCTCGGGATGCGTTGATCCGGCTGAACATGATCCGCGGTCTGGGAGCGGCGACGATCCATCGCCTCTTGGAGGCCTGCGGTTCTGCGGAGGCGGCCTTCCGCCTGGATCCCGAACAGTTAAAGCTGCTCTGGGGGCGATACGCCACGCAAGAGGTTCTCGCGGAGATTCGAGAAGCGGAGGACGGGAAGGCGCTTGCCCAGGAACTCCGATGGGCCGAGAAGGAGAAGGTTCGCATCGTGACCCGTCTCGATTCCGATTATCCGGAGCTTCTCAAGCAGATTCACTCTCCGCCGCCGGTCCTTTACCTGCGAGGGACCTTGATTCCGACGGATGCAGCCGCGGTTGCCATTGTTGGCACGCGGTCCGCCACCCCTTACGGCCTGGCGCAGGCCCGGCGCTTTGGAGAGGATCTGGCCCGCTGCGGCATCACCGTCGTATCGGGTCTGGCCGAGGGAATCGATGCGGCCGGCCATGAGGGGGCGTTGAGCGCCGGCGGTCGCACCATCGCTGTGGTGGGACACGGGCTGTCAACCATCTTCCCATCACGGCATCGACCGCTGGCGGAGAGGGTTGCTCAGTCCGGCTGCGTCCTGTCGGAATTCCCGATGGGGATGCCGCCGAACAAGGAGAATTTTCCCCGGCGCAACCGGGTAATCTCCGGCTTGAGTTTTGGAGTCTTGGTGGTGGAAGCGCCGGTCCGCAGCGGGGCCCTCATCACCGCCCGGGAGGCGATGGAGCAGGGCCGCGAAGTTTTTGCGATGCCCGGCCCGGTCTCTTCGCGGCAGAGTCAGGGGACGCATGAGCTTATCAAGGACGGAGCGAGGCTGACCTCCGAGGTACGGGACGTGCTGGAGGAATTGGCCCCGCAGCTGCGGGAGGTGATTCGTCCCTCTACAGATTCCGTTCGTCCTGAGCTTGTCGAAGGACGAACGGAAGAAACACAATTGCCGTTCGGGCTGACCAAGGAGGAATCGGAAGTTTTTGAAGCCGTCCCCGTGGGGAACGGGACCAGCTTGGACGAAATTGCCCGGGATACTACACTTCAGCCCGCTCGGTTGATGTCGCTGCTGACCGGATTGGAATTGAAGGGATTGGTGAAACAGTCGGCGGGCCGCGGTTTCTCCCGCCCGGCATGAAGCTTCAGGTCAACGGCGACCCGATGGAGGTTGCCGAGGGAGCAACGCTCAGCATGTTGTTGGAACAGCTCAAGCTCAAACCGGAATTGGTGGTCGTGGAGCTGAATATGAACATCTTAAAGAGGGAGGAGTTGGCGAAGGCCCCGTTGAAGGACGGGGATCATCTGGAGATTGTCCACTTCGTGGGAGGAGGCTAGATTGGTGAAGGCCGAGAAGAAGGCAAAGAAACAGCCAGCCCTGGTGATCGTCGAGTCGCCGACCAAGGCAAAGACGTTGGACCGGTTCCTGGGATCTCCCTACAAGGTGATCGCTTCCCAGGGGCACGTGATGGATCTGCCGGCCAGCCAGTTCGGAGTGGACCTGGAGAACAACTTCGCTCCCAAGTACATCGTCATCTTCAAAAAGAGGAAGCTCGTCAAGGAGCTGAAGGCGACCGCTGCCAAGTTCAAGGTGCTGTACCTGGCGACCGACCCGGACCGCGAGGGAGAAGCGATTAGCGCTCACCTGGCGACGGTCCTCGGCACGGGTAAGAAGATCTATCGGGCGGTCTTCCATGAGATTACGCCGGATGCGGTTCGGGCGGCGTTCGAGCATCCTCGGGAGGTCGATACTGACAAGGTGCAGGCTCAGCAGGCACGCAGGATCCTGGACCGCATACTCGGCTACACCCTGTCTCCGTTGCTCTGGAAGAAGGTGGGTTCGGGCCTGAGCGCCGGCCGTGTGCAGTCGGTGGTCCTTCGCTTGATCGTGGATCGGGAAAGGCAGATCCGCGCATTCGTCCCGCAGGAATACTGGCAGATTACGGCAACCCTGGCCAAGCGGGTGCCGGGTACCGAGAAAATGGTGCCGGGCACCGAGTTTACAGCGGCGCTGGAGACCGTCAACGGAAAGAAGGCGGAGCTGAAGGACGGTGAAACGGCCCAGAAGATCGTGACGGAACTTCAGCGGGTTCCTTTTGTAGTGGCCGATGTCACCAAGAAGACGACTCAGCGGCATCCCTCTCCTCCGTTTACCACCAGCACCCTTCAGCAGAGCGCTTTCAATCGATTGGGCTTCAGCGCCGGCCGCACCATGCGGATCGCCCAGCAGCTCTACGAGGGGATTGAGCTCGGGACCGAGGGACCGGTCGGTCTCATCTCCTACATGCGAACCGATTCGGTGCAGATCTCTGCCGACGCCCAGGCCCAGGCCAAGAATTTCATCCTCAAGAATTTCGGCGAGAAGTTCCTTCCGGAATCTCCCCGCCGGTATCGTTCCCGTCGGGGGGCGCAAGAGGCTCACGAGGCGATCCGTCCGACCTCCCTCTCTCATACCCCGGAAGCGATGAAAGGTTTCTTAACGCCGGAGCAATTCAGACTGTACGGTTTGATCTGGAACCGGTTCCTCGCCAGTCAAATGGCCTCCGCGCAGATGGAGGTGACCAGCGTGGATCTGACGGCAGGCAAATGCGGGTTCCATGCCGCCGGCACCCGGGTCCTCTTTCCCGGATTCCTTCAGGTGTTGCGCGAGGAGGAAGAGGTCAAGAAGCAGAAGGGAGAAAAAGGGGAGGGGGAGGGGCAGGAGAAGGAGGATGAGGCCAAGAGCGAAAGCCAACCGCTGCCGGAGTTGATCAAGGGAGAAAAGCTCAAGACGCTGAAGATCGATCCCAGCCAGCACTTCACAAAACCGCCGCCCCGGTACACCGAGGCCTCGTTGGTGCGCACCATGGAGGAATTGGGGATTGGGCGCCCCTCGACGTACGCTCCCACACTCCTGACACTCTCCACCCGTGGATACGTGAATCGCCTGGGCCGCGCCCTGGTGCCTGCGGAGTTGGGAGAGACGGTGACGGATCTGCTGTCCCAGCATTTTCCCAAGGTGCTGGAGGTGCAGTTTACCGCCAAGATGGAGGAGGAGTTGGACCAGGTGGAGGATGGAAAGCGGGAATGGGCGGACTGCGTGAAGGAGTTTTACGATCCCTTTGCCGAGGCGTTGAAGGTGGCCTCCGCTGAGATGCAATCCATGAAGCAGGACCCGGTTCCCACCAACGAGAACTGCCCGCAGTGCGGCAAGGTGATCGTCATCAAGTGGGGACGCAAGGGAAAATTCCTGAGCTGTTCCGGATTCCCCGACTGCAAATTCGCAAAGCCGATCACCACCGGCGTGAAATGTCCTGAGCCGGGATGCGAAGGTGAACTGGTGCAGCGGCGGTCCCGGCGCGGCGTCTTCTACGGCTGCTCCAAGTTTCCAGCCTGCCGCCATATCGAGAGGACGCTGCCTGCGGCTCCTCCCTCCGCGCTCCCGGAACAGCAGACGGGCACGGACTAAAACTCCGGCGTCGAATGGACCGGTTCGTTGAGAAGTTCCTGAATTACCTGAGGATCGAACGCAACGCCTCGCCCCACACGCTGCGCAACTACGCGAAGGACCTGGCAACCTTGCGGCAGACGTTGGGTGAGCGTCCTTGGGAACAGACCGACCTGCTGGCCCTGCGGCAGTTCGTAGCGCAGCAGCGTTCCTCTGGTCTTTCCAAGGTCACCATTGCCCGACGTGTCGCGACGATCCGCTCCTTCTTCCGGTTCTTGCACCGGGAGGGGTACGTCCCCGTCAATCCGGCGTTGGGACTGATGCGACCCAAGCAGGACCGCAAACTTCCCGCCTTCCTGAGTGTGGAGGAGACCACTCGGTTGGTGGAGGCCCCTCAGGGAGATGGCTTCGCCCCCTGCCGGGACCGGGCCATATTGGAGACCCTTTATTCAACCGGGTTGCGCGTCAGTGAGCTGGTCGGCCTGAAGATCCGGGATGTGGATCTGATCGGGGGGACGCTGCGGACCACCGGCAAGGGCCGGAAGGAACGGATGGTGCCGGTGGGCTCTTTCAGCATTCAGGCGATTCGCAGGTACCTCAAGACGCTGAGCCAGGTCTACAGCGATCCGGAGCGGGCCCTGTTCCAGAATCGGCTTCACGGCCGCTTGACCGACCGATCCGTCCGGCGGATCCTCAACCGGTACCTGGCGCAGATCAGCGTGAGCCTGAGGATTTCTCCGCATGCGCTGAGGCATTCCTTTGCAACCCATTTGCTGGATCGTGGAGCAGACCTCCGGTCGGTCCAGGAGCTTTTGGGGCACAGCTCCCTCACGACCACCCAGGTTTACACGCATGTGACAACGGAGCGTTTGAAACGGGTCTATGAATCGGCTCATCCGCGTGCTTAGCCTTCTCCTTTACCAGATCCTCCTGGTCCTCTTGGGTCCTTGGATCTTGCTGGCCCGATTCCTCCAGGGAAAGAGGCTGCCGGGCCTGAGGGAAAGGCTGGCCTGCTATTCCCGACAGCGGCGCGATCTCTTACGAGGGCTGCAGCGGCCGATCTGGATTCATCTGGTGAGTGTGGGAGAGGTGCTGGCCGCCCGCCCCCTCATTGAGGAGCTTCGGCGCCGATTTCCTGGGAGGGGATGGGTGGTGACCACCACCACTTCCACCGGCAGGGAGGTGGCGAAAAAATCCCTCCAGGATTCCAAGACCGTGGTGTTGTACCTCCCGTGGGATTTCTCCCCGGTGGTCCGGCGTGCGGTCCGAGCGATTCAACCGGAGTTGTTCCTCTGTTTCGAGACGGAGCTGTGGCCGATCCTGTTCCATGAGCTGGCATCCGCCGGCGTTCCCATTGCGGTGGTCAATGGACGGATTTCTCCCGCTACGTATCACAGGTACCTTTGGGTCCGACCTCTGATGGAACAGGCCCTCTCTCCCGTCTCCCTTTTCCTAACGCAGAGCCCGCAGGATGCTCGGCGATACGCCGCCATCGGCGCCGCCAAGGACCGCTTGGTCGTCACCGGGAATTTGAAATGGGACACCCCGGCCTCTCTTTCTTCGGATGGAAACGGTTCGGACCGACTGCGTGCCCTGCTGAATTTGATTCCGGTGCAGCTGCTCTGGACCGCCGGCTCGACCCATCCGGGAGAAGAAAGAATACTCCTGCAGGTGTACAAGCAGTTGAAGGGACAATGGCCGCAGCTCCGGCTGCTCATCGCACCCCGGCATCCGGAGAGAATCCCGGAGGTTGAGCAAGAGACGGAACGAGCCGGGTTGAAATCGGTGAGGCGTTCCCAATTGGGTGAAGTCTCGCGGGGGCAAGCCCTTTTGGGATCTGACGCGGTTATCCTACTCGATACCTTGGGGGAACTGACCTCCTTCTACCGGATCAGTCATCTGGTCTTCGTGGGCGGCTCCCTGGTTCCGCACGGGGGACACAATCTGGTGGAGCCGGCGGCGCTGAGCCGGCCGATCCTCACCGGCCCGCACCTGCACAATTTCCAGGCAGTGTCGGAGGCGCTCAGGCAGCCGAACGGCATCCTGGTCGTTCATTCAGCTGAGGAGTTGGAGCAGGCGGTTCGGCGCTTGTTGCAAGACCCTGCGCAGGCCTTGGGTCTAGGGCGGCGGGCGTACGCCGTTTTTCAGGAAAACCAAGGAGCAGCGCAGCGCAGCGCGGATCTGATCACCCTTCGTTGGGGCAATCGACTCCGAGAAACGGAGAAGGTGCGAGATGCTTAGGCAATTCCTCTCGATCGGCGAGCGCCTGTACCGAGTGGGCTTGCGGATGATTCAGGTCGCCTTCCGAAGAGGGATCCTGAAGACTCACCGCTTGCCGGTTCCAGTGATCAGCGTGGGAAATTTGACCTGGGGAGGGACCGGCAAGACCCCGCTCGTCATCTTTTTGGCTCGAGCCCTCAAGCGAAGGGGATATCATGTGGCGGTGTTGACCCGGGGTTATGGCGGGGATGAAGCGCAGCTGTTGCAAAGGCGGCTGGATTCCATTCCCGTGCTGGTGGGTGCGAATCGAGTGGCGACAGGAAAAAAGGCGGTAGAAGAGTTTAGTGCCGATCTGCTTTTGTTAGACGACGGCTACCAGCAGTGGAGATTGAAGAAGGATGTGGAGATCCTCACGGTCGACGCCAACGCTCCCTTCGGCAACGGTCACCTGATCCCGCGCGGGTCCTTGCGTGAGCCGAAGCGGGCTGCCGGCCGGGCCGATCTCATCGTCTTCAAAAATACCCAGTCCAACCCGGCCCAGTTGAAATGGCTGAGGCAGGAGGTTCGGCGTTTCAACGCGACGGCCCCGCTCTTCTTCATGAGTTACCGGGTCGCAGGCTTATGGCGCTGGCCTTCCGAGGAGGAACTGCCGCTGAAGGCGATCAAGGGCCAGAGGGTTTGCACGCTGGCGGGCATCGCGGATCCGAAACAGTTCGAGGCGAGCGTGCAATCCCTCGGGGCTAAGACGGCGCTGCGTTATCGCGCCCGCGACCACCATCCTTACACTGCGGGAGAGCTGATCAAGCTTCTCACCCGTTGCCGCCGGCATGGAATCGGAAGGATTGTGACTACCGCAAAGGATGCGGTCCGCATCCCGAAGCTGTTCTTGGAGACGGTGGGTCCGGAATTGAAGGGGCTGGAGCTTCTGGTCCTGGAGATCGAACCTACCTTTGAACCGGATGAAAGCGAACTTCTACACAGAATCCGTACTGTACTGGCTCGCTAGGGGAACCAGCGCCCTCGCCCAGCGGCTTCCGCCGGAATGGAACGTCCGGCTTGGAGCGGCTGCGGGGACCCTGCTCTACCATCTGCTGGGTTCCCGGCGCGTGGTGGCTTTGGATAACCTGAGGGCTGCCTTTGGGCAGACTTATTCCCCTCAGGAGTACCGGCAGATCATCCGGGAATTGTTTCAGAACCTTGGAATGACCTTTATGGAGATCGCCGCGATTCCCCGGATTGATCGGCAATACATCGAGAAATGGGTCACCATCGCTCCGAGCAGCCGCGATCGGTTGGAGTCTGCCCTCGCCCAGGGTCATGGAGCCATCCTCCTCACGGGCCATTTCGGGAACTGGGAGCTGATCAGCCTGACAGGCGCTCTGCTGGGATTTCCAAGCCTTGTGCTGGCCCGCGAGCAGGGCTGGCCAAGGTTGAATCGCCTGCTGACGCAGTACCGAGAATCGAAAGGCTGCCGGATAGTCACCAAGGGGTTCCCGGTGAGGGAGTTGATCCAGGGATTGAGGGAAGGCCGGATGGTCGGGATCCTGGCCGATCAGGATGGAGGGCGCAATGGGGTCTTATCCCCCTTCTTCGGACGGCTGGCCTCCACCGCTCCCGGGACCATCGCCTTAAGCCTGAATACGCAGGCGCCGATCCTCCCTGTTTTTGTGATCCGCACGGGAGGGGCGGCGCACACCTTAGTTGTGGAAGAACCCTTAGCCATCCCGGAAGAAGGGACCGTGGAGGAACGAATCCGCGGGGGGCTTCAGGCCTACATGGCGTTGCTGGAGCGGTATGTACGCCGCACCCCCAGCCAATGGCTCTGGCTTCACCGGCGCTGGAAGTCCAGTCCGGAACGGCGGCTTTTGATCTTCAGCGACGGCAAGGCGGGGCATCTCTCTCAATCCAAGGCCTTGGTCCAGCGGATTGCGCAGGCCTGGGAGGCCAGGGCCTCGGAGGATAAACGGCTGGAAGGGGTTTTCACGCCGTTGGTTTCCACCAAGACGGTGAAGGTGGCCTTTCGGCATCCGATCTGGCGGACCATCTTGGGGTTGGTCGCCTCGGTTGTTCCCCGTGGGTTTTCCGGGGGAGATTTCTGGCTCAGGCTGGCCTTGAATCCGGCGACCTACCGGGAGCTTCAGTCGGAATATTCCAACATCTCAATCTCTTGCGGCGCATCGACGGCGGCTGTGCATCTTCTCTGGGCTTGGGCCATCCGCTCCAAGACGATCCACATCCTGCGACCCCGCTTCCCATCCTGGCGCCGATTCAATCTGGTGGTGTTGCCCCGCCACGACCTGCCGAGAGATGGTCAGGCGCCGCCGAATGTCTTGGTGACGGATGGGGCACTGGTTTCCTCCACACGATTGCACGAGGAGCAGTTGAACGGATGGAGGGACAGGCTCCAACTTTCTGCCGATAAGAAACGAATTGGTCTCCTTCTGGGAGGAGCTGCGAAAGGAGTGCAGCTCCTCCGGAAAGACGTTGAGACGGTGATCCGGGGCTTGGTGTCGGCAGCCGATCGGATGGACGCGGAGCTCCTCATCACCAGCTCAAGGAGGACCGATCCCGAGGTGGAGGCCTGGTTGGCCGGGATCCTGGATCAGCATGTGCGGTGCCGACTGTTGGTCCTGGTCAACCGGATGCAGGTGGGCGGACTGCGCAGCACGGAGGAGGCGATTCCGTGCATCCTGGGATTGGCGGATGCATTGGTTGTCTCGGGTGATTCCATATCGATGGTATCCGAGGCGGCTGCAACCGGAAAACCGGTGGTCTGTTTTCCTCCTCGGTTGACGGCCCGGGCGAGGATGCCCCGGGCCTCGAAGTATCACCGGTTTCTCCAGCGGATGGATGAACAGGGCCGGGTCCAACTGGTCTTCGCCCAAGAGGTGGAAGAGGCCGTCGCAGATGCGTTGGAAGATCGATCCGATGGAACGAATGCCCAGGAGATCATTTCTGCGACGGATCCTGTTGTGGAATTCCTCAAGAAATGGCTCTAACCGTTCTGCAATTGGTGCCGGCACTCAAGGGGGGCGGTGTGGAGACCGGCACCATCGATCTCGCTCGAGAGCTGATCGCCCGCGGCCACCGGGCGGTGGTGATCTCTTCCGGCGGGCCGCTGGTGCAGGAATTGGAGGCCATGGGTGCGATCCATTACACCCTGCCTATCCACCAAAAGGCTCCCTGGATCTTTTTCCCGCTGGTCCGCAGGGTAGCCGAGGTGGTGGAGTCCCACGGGGTCGACGTCATTCATGCGCGGAGCCGGGTGCCGGCTGTTATCGGTTATCTGGCCTGGCGGGAGGTTGCGCGAAAGGTCACCTTCCGGATGGGGGGCCGCCAGCGGATTCCTTGTTTCGTCACCACCGCCCACGGCTATTACGCTGACCACCCGGTCAGCCGGATCATGGGATGGGGGCGGCTGGTCATTGCCAATTCCGAGAGCGTCGCCCGACGGATGATCGACGATTTTGGGGTACCGACCGAGAAGATTCGCTTCATCCCCAGAGGGGTGGATCTGGAGAGGTACCCTTGGGCCCCGCCGCGTCGAGAAGCCCCTCGAGGGGAGTGGCGTG
The DNA here is from genome assembly GCA_023248095.1 of Candidatus Omnitrophota bacterium. Taxonomy (GTDB): domain Bacteria; phylum Omnitrophota; class Gorgyraeia; order 1-14-0-20-64-10; family 1-14-0-20-64-10; genus JAHFFF01. Next base: position 10,941 of record JAHFFF010000026.1, read on the forward strand.
TTGCCGCCATCGGGCGCATCTCGCCCATCAAAGGGCTTCGAGAGCTGATTAGGGCCTTCGAGATTGTGGTGAAGCAGTTTCCAAAGGCCGAGCTTCGGATTGTTGGAGATGCGGAGCCCAAGCAGCGGGGCTACTTGGCGGAGCTGAAATCCATCGTCCGGAATTTGGAGTTGAGCGAGAGGGTGAAGTTCACCGGACATGAACTGAACGTCCCGGCCCTTTTACATCAACTGGATCTGGTCGTCCTTTCTTCCACCGGGCAGGAGGCCTTCGGCCGCGTTTTGATTGAAGCGGGTGCCGCCGGTGTACCGATCATCGCGACCCGAGTCGGCGGGGTCCCGGAGGTGGTGGTGGACCGGAAGACCGGCCTGCTGGTTCCGCCGGCGGATCCGGTAGCCTTGGCGACGGCCATCACCTCGCTGCTGAAGGATCGGACCCTGGCCGGGGAGTTGGCCCGGGAGAATCGCAAGCGGGTGGAGTCGGTCTATCCCATGTCCCGAATGGTGAGCCAGACCCTGGAGGTTTACCACGAGGCATCGGAACGGCTGCGCATCCTCGTCGTTAAATTGAGCGCTACGGGGGACGTGGTGTTGATCACGCCCTCTTTGCGGGCGTTGAGGCAGCGGTTTCCACAGGCTCACATCACCGTGCTGGTTGGCCGTCAGAACAGCGAGCTGCTCAACCGCTGTCCCTATCTGGATGACCTCATCACGTTTGACCGGCGGCGGGATGGATCGCTGGCCGTCCTGCTGCGGATAGGCAAGCGCCTGCGGTCGGCCCAGATGGATCTGGTGGTGGATTTCCAGAATAACCGGATCAGTCATTGGTTGGGCAGGCTCAGCGGGGCTCCCCAGCGCTACGGGTATGGAGGCCGTCGATGGAGCTGGCTCCTTTCCCATCAAGCGATGGAACCGCAGAGCCCGATGCCGCCTGTCGAGCACCAGTTTCGTCTGCTGCAGTTGTTGGGGATTGAGGGGGCCGGCACTCATCTGGAGCTATGGCCCGGCTCGTCGGACCAGGCTCGAGTGGACGGCCTTCTGCAAGAGGGCTGGATCGCGGAGAACCAGCCTCTGGTGGCCGTCCATCCAGGCTCGCGATGGATTTCCAAACGTTGGCCGGCGGAGCGGTACGCGGAGTTGATCGATCGATTGGCCGCTGCGGCCAAGGTGCGGGTGATCCTCACCGGTTCGGAGGATGAGCGCCCGTTGTGCGAGCAGATCCATTCCGCGGCCAAGGTCAAGCCGATCGTGGCGGCAGGATCCACCTCTCTCAACGAACTGGCTGCCTTGATGCGGCGGTGCCGGGTGCTCATCTGCGGCGACTCGGCTCCCCTCCACATGGCGTCGGCAGCGAACACACCCTTGGTGGTCCTGTTCGGTCCCACCGATCCCCTCCGGCATCTGCCACCCGGCCTGCAGCAAAAGGTGTTCAAGGTCGATCTTCCCTGCAGCCCCTGCTATCGTTCCATCTGTCCCCGGACCGGTCGCGGCCACATGGAATGTATGAGGTCCATCTCCGTCGAGGAGGTGGCGGAAGCGGTGCTTGATTTCCTGAAGGAGCCGGTCAAGGTATGAAGGTTCTCTTGTTGACGACCCATCTGGAGATGGGTGGAATCCCCATCTACATTGTGGAGCTGGCGCGCGGCTTGAAGCAGCGGGGGCATGTCCCGATTGTGGTGTCGGCCGGGGGAGGCCTCGAGAGGCGATTAACGCAAGAGGGGATTGCCCACTATAGAGTTCCATGCCGGACCTCCAGTGAGCTGAATCCCAAACTGTGGGTCCGGGTCTTCCCTCAGCTTTTAAAATTAATCCGGAGGGAACATCCGGATCTGCTCCATGCCCATACCCGCGTGACCCAGGTGCTGGCCTGGGCCTGTCATACGGTGACTCGGATTCCTTTCGTCACCACGTGCCACGGCCTGTACCGGTTCCGGATCGGACGGCGGTTTTTCCGCTGTTGGGGGAGATGGGTGATGGCCATCTCCGGGGCAACGATGGAGCGGTTGGTGCGGCAGTACAAGCTGGCCCCGCCTCATCAGGTCATCCTGGTCCGCAACGGGGTGGATGTGGATCGCTTCCTTCAGCCGGTCGGCGATGGGGAGGTGGCGTTTTTCAAGCAGGCCAACGGGCTGAACGGCGATCCGCTCATCGGAGCGATTGCGCGCCTGAGCCCGATCAAGGGGTTGGATCTTCTTCTCAAGGCTGTTCCCCCGTTATTGAACGATTTCCCTCGTCTGCAGGTGCTGCTGGTGGGGGACGGGCCGGCAAAGGGGCAGCTCGTCCGCTTGGCCTATGAGCTGGGGATCGCAGATCGAGTGGTGATTTCTCATCCGGTGGAAGATACCCGCGTGCCGCTGGCCGTCATTCAGCTGTTCGTTGCGCCGGCTGGGCGGGAGGGATTCGGGTTGGCCATCGTCGAAGCGATGGCTGCGGGGGTGCCGGTGGTGGCGACGGACTCCGGGGGCCCCGCCGAGATCCTTGATGGCGGAAAGTGCGGGCTGCTCATCCCGACCGGTGACCCGCAGGCAATTGAAAAAGGGCTGCGTGTCCTTCTGCAGGATCCTGTCCGTCGAGGCCGGATGATTGAGCAGGCTCGGGAGCGTGCGAGGAGTCAGTTCGACATGAGGCGTGTGGTTCGAGAGGTGGAGACGGTTTATGCCCAAGCTGTCCCGTAAGAGGGTTCTGTTGGTTTCGGTCAACTGGCTGGGGGATCTTCTCTTCATGACCCCCGCCATCCGGGCGATCCGCCGCGCCAACCCGGATAGTTGGATTACTTGTCTTGCTCCATTACGCGGGGTGGATCTGCTCAAGGGCAATCCGCATCTGAATGAGGTGATTCCGATGCCGGCGGGGAGAGGGTTTATCTCGCTGATCCGCTGGTGGCCGCTGATCCTGCGCCTGCGCTCCGAGCGGTTTGATACGGCCTTCCTCTTTCATCGTTCCTTCACCCGTGCGTTCATTGTCTGGGCGGCCGGGATTCCGCAGCGAGTCGGCACCCGCACCTGGAAGCGAGGGTGGCTGCTGACGACAGCCGTGGAGCCCACGCCGAAAGATTCCATCTCAAAGGTGGATACATTCCTGCGGGTGGTGGAGGCGGCCGGCATCCGTCCCGACGGCAGGCATTACGATGCCCCTCTTCTTCCGGAGGATCGGAAGGTGGCGGATGCGCTGATCCGAGAGTTGGGAGTCGGCGAGCGGGATCGGGTTGTTGCGTTGCACGCCGGCGCCAACTGGCGGCTGAAGCGTTGGCCGGCGAGGAACTTTGCCCAGCTTGCGGATGCCTTGGCCGCACGCTATGGCGCTAAAATCCTTTTCGTCGGAGGGGAAGGGGATCTGCCGCTGATTCAGGGGATCCTTCAGCGGATGCAGACCCGTCCTCTGGTTGCGGCGGGGAGGACCAGCTTTCGGCAGCTCGGCGCCTTGTTGGCCCGCACCTCGTTGCTCATCTCCAACGATTCCGGTCCGCTCCATCTGGGGATTGCAGCGGGGGTACCGGTGGTGGCCCTGTTCGGGCCCACCGACCCGAAGCTGACCGGTCCTCTGGATTCGGCTCGGGCGGTCACCCTGTTCGGTTCAATCGGCTGCCCGGTCCCCTGCTACCAGCTTCGCTGTCCAATCAATCTGTGCATGCATCAGATCAGCGTGGAGCAGGTGCTCTCCGCAGCCGGGAAGTTCCTCTCGTGAAAATCCTGGTCATCAGTCTGAGCAACTTGGGGGATGCGCTCCTCACCTATCCGGCACTGCACGCTCTTTGGCAGGCCTATCCGGAAGCGGAGTTTCACCTCCTGGCCTCTCCGCGCACGAGGGAGCTTTTTGAGAGCGATCCGCGCGTCAATCAAATTTGGATCTGGGAAAAGAAGACCTCGATCCTGGAGCAGGT
>JAHFFF010000172.1 GCA_023248095.1 Candidatus Omnitrophota bacterium
GGCTCAAGCTCATTGCCGACACCGCTCCCTGGAGAATCCCGGGCGGCACTTCAATCCCCCCAAAAGGAGCAGCCGTTGTCACACGGACCCCCAATCGCTCCTGCAACCATTGCGCTAATCCCCTCAGATGAGCCCCTCCTCCAACCAGCAGGAGTTCCGCTACATTCCCTTGACCACCGGACTCCCCATAGAAGGCAAGCGAGCGCTCTGTTTCCACCGCGAGCCGCTCGAGAATCCCTCGAATCAGCGAAAAGATCTGCATCCTGGAGACCCCCTTGACCACGATCTCCGCCGTATCCCCCTGGGGGATGCCCACGCTGCGCTTCAGGGTCTCGGCCTCGGCCTCGGTGAGGGAAACTTGACCCTGTTCGGTCATGAGTACCCCGGTCATCTCGTGCGTCAACTCTGCCGCTCCACCCGGGATCTTTCGCGCAAAAACGGGATATCCATTCTCCACGACGATGAATTCACAACCGCTTCCTCCCACCTCGAGCAACGCAACGGGCCCAGTGTCTTTCAAGGATTGAACCCGCTTCAGCCAAATGTTCAGCGCCGCCGCCTTTGGAACGAGCTGCGTCGGCCGAACACCGGCCTGCGCGAGGAAGGAAAGGTGTTCTCGAATCGCAGAGGCCGGCAATGCCACCGCTAGGAACTTCTGCTTCTTCAGCCCGTCAACCTCCGTCTGCCCCAAGGATTGGTACTCCACGGCCGTTTCCTCCGGCGGCACGGCGAGGAACCGCTGCAGCTCCCATCGAATGGCATTGGCCAGCTCCCCTGCCGGCATCGGGGGGGTTACCACCCGGTGGACGCAGGTGAATGGGTCATCCACCACGCTGACGACCTCGCTCATGTGAGCAAGATCAATCCCATCAAGCATAGACTTCAACGCAGCCACACGGACATTCGGTTCCGCTTGAACCGGCAGCTCGGACAACCGGGCCTGCCTTAAGATCCATGTGGAATCCTGCAACTCCAAGAGGACCATCTTGAAGGTGCAGCTTCCCAGATCCAGCCCTAAGATCTGCTTAGGCTTCATTGCTCAATCCAGTCCGGTTCATAGTACGCCTTTTGGTTCTCCGGTGATCCACTCAATCCATCGTCCGCAATGACCGTCTCTGAAACGGTACGGGTATACGTATTCCCTGAAACGGTCATCGTTCCGGTCGAGGTGATTTTACTCCCGATTGCCTCCAGAGTGGAGACCCTCACTACCTTTGGGTTGTTCTGCCCATCTTGGGTCGTTCGGAGCCGCAGGTACTTGACGTTGGACTGCGCTGAGAAAACATCGGGGCCATCGGTATCGCTGTCCACGTTGCTGTTGCTGGTCACCGTCAGGACGGTGGTGTAGCTGCTTCCATCGCTCGAAACTGCCCACGTGTAATCCCGAGGCCTTGTGGCAGAGCTGGGAGAGAGAAACCGAACCTTGTTGAGAGTCAACGGATAAGGGAAGGCCACAATCAGGTCTTGGGGATCGCTGACCTTGGGCTCATTCTTCGACTCCCAGTAGGTCGAGCCGTCCCCATCAATCGCCTTGGCAGGGCCGATGGCAGAGCTGGTCTGCGCCGGTGAATTCGAGGCGGTTGCTCCATTGGACGCCAGGGCAAAATCGTATCGGCTCACCACCATCGTGTAGCTTCCATCTCCCAAGTTTTCCGTTGTTCCAGCTGTTGTCCAGCTCTCTTCTTGTCCACCACTGCCAGCAGGGGTTTTGAGGTCCCAGATCGCCTTCTGCAGCCCAGCCTCGGCCAGCCACAGAACCTTGGCATCCGTTTCCTCCCACCCGCTGTTGCTGATGAAAACACTGGCTGCATAAAGAAACCCGCCCACCAGGCTGACCAGAAGGATCATGACAGCCAGTGTGAAGACCAGGATGGACCCGTGGGCATTCATCCGTTCCTCTCCTTCACGCGTTCCAGGAGGCGAAAGGTTTCATCCCCCCGGACTAGCGTCAGATCGAAGGTAGCCACCTTTCCGCTGACCGACAGATCCGAGGTAGCGGGAGGCTGGATGTCCCGCATGAGCAGATCGCCGCCGCCATAGGTGAAGGTTCCGCCGATCCCGCCACTCAGGTTCCCCTTTCGGAGCTGATAATTCGTCTGGTTATAGGCTGGCGGCCAACTGTCGCTAGCATTGTACAGGTAGAGGATGTACGAGTTGTCGGTCCCGCTTTCCCGGATGGTATAGCGAATAGCGTCGCTGGCGTCATTCTGGAGGGCCTTCGCCAGCCGGAGATCACGAATCGCCTTCTCCAGCCCCTGTTGGACTCCGCGCTGCAGCTCCATCCGGTCCTGCTGGCTGGACCATGCGAGGAGGATTGGATTCATGGCAAAGGCCGCCGCCGTCATGAGCACCGCAAACAGAAGCAGCGCAATGACCAACTCGATCAAGGTTACCCCCCGGGTTTTATTGGTCCACATCAGAATTGGACGTTCAGTTTTGTACCCAAGATGTGATTACTGCTCCAGTCGTGACGCTTCCCCAGCACAGCCTGATGCATGTAATAGAAATCGGAACTGACGCGGACGCCGCTGGAATCCCACAGCGGTACCACAATGCCGACAAAAAACCGGTTCTGATTCCAGGCCGCGCGGGTAGTGTCGTAGAACAGATCATCGGCGATGTACGGCGTCACCTTGTGGCCGCCCAGGTGGGTCGGAGTGGCAATCTTCGGCATCAGCCGGATCTGATACTCCTGCTCACCCGCGCTCTGTTCGATCGTCCGCAGGGCCACTCGTCCTCGGAGGGATAGATCGAACGGCCCCAACCTCGTCTTGGGAGTCACGTCCAGCTCGCCGGTATGTTCCTCCGTGATCTTGCCCGTGGTCGATTGATTCCGGACGAACAGATAGTTGAGTCCTATCTCAAGATTCTTGGATGGCTTATAGCGCACCCCCTGCCGGTACTCATGATAGAAGAGGTCGCTGGCATCATCCCTCATGCGCATCTCGGGGCGAAAGAACAGATCCCACTTGGGAGTCAATCGTTTGACGATCTCTAGGGTATTCCAATATTGGAAGTCATCCCCAGCCTGAACCCCTGGTGCGGCCACAACCAACAGCAGACTCACGATGAGAGCGATTCGTTTCACTTCCTGTTATACCTCCTTAATTGTTGGCGACGTTGGCAATGATACTCGTCAGAGAGGTGGAAACCTCCCCCTCGTTGGTGTTCCAGTAGACGGTCACCACCGCTTGCTTGAGATCACTGTTCGTTCCAGTGGGTTGGCTGACCGTCACCTCTCGGGAGAAATCGGCCCAACCGGAAACGGCAGCCTTGGCCTCACTGACAACCGAGGCAAATGCAGTGCCTCGGAGGGATTCCATCCTTTCCTGCGCCAGGGCTACCGCTTGTTCCAGGTTCTCGGTATCGGCAGTCGCGTAGATCCCCCGGCCAAAAACAAAGGTAGCCGATGCAATCCCGCCCACCAGCAAAAGGATTGCCGCGACGAGCTCAACGAGGGTGAAGCCCCGGGTCATCTTTTCAGGCGGCATGGAGTGCTTCCTCCCTCTGTTTGGGTAAGGTAAAGATGAAACGTGTGCCTTGCAGAGGAACGCTTTCCGCCCATATCTTCCCCCCGTGAAGTTCGACGATTCCCTTGCAAATGGCCAGCCCCAGCCCAGTTCCCCTCTCCCCGGGCATTTGGAGGCGCACCAGTTGCTCGAACTTCTGGAAAAG
>JAHFFF010000027.1 GCA_023248095.1 Candidatus Omnitrophota bacterium
TTTCTCAAGGTCGGGAAGTTTCTGCTGAACGATGTCCCAAATGACCTCGACATTGACACCGAAATATTCATGGATCAGGATGTCTCGAAGCCCGGCGATCTTCTTCCAATCCAGACCCGAATATCGAGCTCGAACATCTTCCGTAAGGTGTTTAACTGCCTCTCCAACGATTTCAAGGTTTCGAACTACTGCGTCGAGGGTCTTCGCATCCTGCGAGAAGGTGGCGAGGGTTAATCCGGAGGTGAATTGGCGAATCTTTGAAACAGCTTCGAGGACGTCTTCCAGGTAGACCCTATAATCCCGGGACATACACCGTCTCTTTCAAGATCCTCTCCCGGAGCACGGGTTTAACGGAACCGGAAAGAACAAGATCAACGGAGCAGTGAAACAGATCCTCCAGAAAGAATTTGAGGTCCATGTAGGCGTCAAATGTGTTCCGTTTTAGCTCGACAAGGAAATCCAGATCGCTGGCCGCGTTTGCCTCGCCTCGGGCGATCGAGCCGAAAAGCCCAAGTCGCTGAACGCCGAACCCCTGAATGGCCGTCCGGTTCTCTTGGAGGGTTTTTATAACCTCGTTGCGATTCCTGATCATCGTCCGATCTCCACTAGAATTATACCTCTAATCCCCGATTAAGACGGCCCGCAAACCTTGAATCATTGCCTGCAGAACGTGAGAGAATCCTGGGTTCCCGGAACAACGGCCAGCCGTATGTTTCTAATATATAGACGTCTTTTAGTCGTCGGGGTTCGTGAGACGGAAAAGGAGCGCAGCGAGCGCACCGCCGCCCAAGTTGCCCACCAGGAAGATCCAGAGATTGCCAACCGCACTGAGCCCCATCAGGGTGATCCCGATGGCGACAGCCGGATTGAACGCCCCACCGGAAATGTTTCCTCCTGCGTAAGCGGCGGCCATGACCGTCATCCCAATCGCCAAGCCGAAGTAAGAGTTCCCGGCTGTCTTTTTGGACGTCGCCACATTCAGAACGACGTACGCGAGGGCGAACGTAAACACAAACTCGATCAGGAGTGCCGGCAACAGGTGCGGCTGCGCGGCCGTAACAATGCTCCCACGCTTGCAGAAACCCACCAAGAGCGCTGCCACAACCGCTCCAACCCCTTGCGCCCCCATGTACCAGGGGACGTCCTTCGCGTCGCATTTCCCCCGGAGCCACACGGCAAGCGTCACCGCCGGATTGTAATGGCCTCCGGAGATGTGGCCGCCGGCATACACCATGACCATGAGGATGGTCCCAATCGCCAACGGAGCCATCGCTCCGGCCCCAGGAGCAATAACCGACAGCCCGACGACCAGAACCAGGAAGAACGTACCCATACATTCAACGATAGTCTTCTTCATATCGATCTCCCTCCCAGTCTATTTTTAGGTTCACTAGTTCCAGGCCCCGACGTAGAAATTGCGGGGCCAGGCGTGCCCCTTGAGGGCCGCCTGTTTCTCGCGGGAAAGATGGGTCCCGTCCGACGCTGCACAGTTGGAATCGACGTGAGAACGCTTGCGCATGCCGGGAATCACGGTGGAAACGGCGGGGTGACTTAGGGCAAACTTGAGGGCCAAGCTGGTCAGGGTCGGCGCCTCCGGGCCAAGCAGTTTTTTAAGCCTCTCCACCCGCGAACAGGTCTCCTCCAAACGTTCCCCCTTGAAATAGCCGGCCCGCCAGTCGCCTCGCGGGAATCGAGTCTGCGGGGTGAAAGCGCCGGCTAACGAACCCTCATCGAACGGAACACGGGCAATCACCGCAACCCCATGCTCCTGGCACAACGGGAACAAACGTTGCGCCGGAGTCTGATCAAAAATGTTATAGATCACCTGCACCGAATCAACCTCGCCCGTAGCCGCCAACTTCAAGGCGGACTCCGGCTCATGGTCATTCACCGAGACACCGAAGGCCCGGATCTTTCCCTGCCGCTTCAAGACCTCCACCGCCTTGCGCCATTCCGCCGCCTCCACCCAGGCATCGGTCCAGACGTGCATCTGCTGGAGATCAATCCGCTCCAGCCCAAGGCGTTTGAGGGAGGTCTCCGTGCAGCGGATGATCCATTCCGTCGGGAAGGCCTTGGCGATGGAGATCTTGGGATGGGCGGGCCATTCCAGGGTGGCGGATGGAACCTTGGTGGCGACATGAAACGGCCGGTCGGATTGGCGCAGGACCTCGCCGAGGAGCTGTTCGCTCTTTCCCTCTCCATAAACGTAGGCGGTATCAAAGAAATTGACCCCCAGCTCCAACGCTCGTCGCAGAGATGCCTTTGCCTCTTCATCATCGCGGGGACCCCAACCGCCCCCCATCCCCCAGCAGCCAAAACCAATCTCGGAGAGATCCCAACCGGTCCTTCCAAAGAGACGTTGCCTCATTACCGCGGCTGCGGGCTCTCCGGCAGATCCGAAAGGACATACTCCGGCTGCATGATCGGCCGATAATTTTCCGGAACGGGGATCGGGAAGGTGGCGATCTCAAAACCGCCCGCGACGGAGCGGGCGATCGCATATCCGATCCCTTTCACGAAACCCCACGTCATCCCGGTGCCCGGTCCGGACTGCTGCCAGGTGCGTGAAATCTGCTTCGGGATCTCCATCCAACCGGTGGCCGCATTCGCCATACCCCGGAACAGCTTGGTCGCCACCAATCTGCCGGTGTCCTGCTCCGCGAAGGCCGGCTGGCCCACCGCCATCATCAACAACCCCACAAGAACCGCCACTGCCAATATTCGACTCCGCATCGAACTCCCTCCTTTTTGTTGAAAACGATTGTATCATAAGAGACCATGCATCCTTTTCCGTACGATCCATTCCAGCAGGAGGCGGTCCAATCCATCCGTGAAGGGGTTTCGGTATTCGTCTCCGCACCCACCGGATCCGGTAAGACGGTCATCGCGGAGGTTGCGGTCGAGGAGGCCCTGCGGGCAGGCGGCATGGCAATCTACACCGCCCCGATCAAGGCGTTGAGTAATCAGAAGTTCCGGGATTTTTATGTGCGGTACGGGGAGAAGGTCGGCATCCTCACCGGCGACATCACCTTAAACCCAGACGCCCCCCTGTTGATCATGACCACCGAGATCTGTCGCAACAGCCTCTTCGAGGGAAAAGAGCGCTTCGCCCGTTGCCGGTGGGTGATCTTCGACGAGGGTCACTACCTGGACGATCCGGAGCGGGGAACGGTGTGGGAAGAGGCGCTGCTGCTGACCCCGCGTGAGACGGAGATTCTCGCCTTGAGCGCCACAATCCCCAATGCGCAGCAGCTCGCCACCTGGATCGAGCAGATCCACGGCAGGCCGGTCCGGGTGATCCAGGAAGAGCACCGGCCGGTGCCGCTCAAGGTGGCATTCCAATGCCACGACCAGCTCTACTGGGAGATGGGCCGCCTGAAGACGGAGGGTTACCGCGGATCGGATCGCCCCCCTGCGGGGCGACGCCCTTTTCGGATGGGCCGGCATCGGGGCGGAAAATATTATTTCCGAAAGGCACGACCCGGCTTTGTCCCTGCCCCGGAACATCGCGGCCCGCCCAATCGGGCGGACCACCTGCTCCGGGAGATCCAGAAGGCAGGACATTTTCCCTGCCTCTACTTCACCTTCAGCCGCAAGCGGGTGGAGGATCTCGCGTGGGAGTTTGCCGCCTTGAGATTGGCCTCGCCGGAAATCCGGCAACAATTGCTCTCCCGGTTCGACGAGCTCTGCAGGAAATACGAAATCTCCCACGAGCGCTCCGCCGCCGGCATGCGGGAATTGGTTCAGCAGGGGGTCGCCTACCATCACGCCGGCCTGTTACCCACCCTGAAAGAGGTGGTGGAGGTACTATTCACCAGCCGGCTCATCCAGGTGATTGTGACCACCGAGACCTTTGCTCTGGGGATCAACATGCCAGCCCGCTCCGTGGTGCTGGACACGCTGCTCAAGCGCTCCGACGGCCCGCGCACCGTGATGCGGGTGCGGGAACTCTCGCAGATGGCCGGCCGCGCAGGCCGGCGGGGCATGGACGAAACCGGCTTCGTCTACCTACGGATCAATCCCGGAGAGATCTCCTTCTCCCAACTTTCCAATCTGATCCAGGGCAAACCGGAACAGGTATCGAGCCGCTTCAACCTCACCTATGCAACCCTGTTGAACCTCTACCGCAGCCTGGAGCAGAACCTCATGCCCTTCTACAAGAAGACCCTGCACGCCTTTCAAGCCACCGCCGTTCAGCAGCGGGAGGCCCTCTCCCTGATTGAACGGAAACTCGAGCTTCTCAAAAGGCTCGGATACATCCATCCCCCCGGCTCCGTCCAGCGGCTTTCGGCAAAAGGGAATTTTGCCGTGAGCATTTACGGGTACGAGCTGTTCCTCTCAGAGCTGTTCGAGCTGGGGATGTTGGAACGGCTGGGCCTGATCGATCTGGGAATGCTGCTGCTGGCCCTGGTCTACGAACCGCGCCGCAGCGGCGGGCCTCCCCTTCACCTGACCCATCACCTGCGCGATCTTGCAGACCCGGCGTACCAGGTGCTGGAGGCGATTCACCGGGAGGAACGCAAGCTGCGCATCTCCCCCCTGACCAAGGGACCGGCCTTTCATCTCTCCGCGGCGATGGAGCGCTGGATCGCAGGAGCAGCCTTCGACAGGACGGTGGAGACGGCTCAGGCCGCCGAGGGGGAACTGATCCGCTATTTCCGGATGACGGTGCAGCTCTGCCGGGCGCTGGCCGCCGCGCCGGCGGCGAGTAAAAGCTTGAAGGATAAGGCCGGCACCCTCCTTCGCCGGATCAACCGCGACCAGGTGGACGCCGAGGCGGAGCTTCGCCGCTCCCTCTAGAGTAAATTATGCAGTCTGACTGCATAATTTACTTGACCCTCTGGACCGGCGGAGGTAAACTTGGCCCTAATGGCGTATGTCCACAGACAAATCGAGCGGTTGTTAACTCGCCTGGCAAGGCAGTTCCCTGCCATTGCAGTGACCGGACCGCGCCAGTGCGGTAAATCCACTCTCCTCAAGGAGCTCTTCCGGGATTACCGATACGTCTCATTTGACGACCCCATCAGCCGCGAACAAGCGCTCTCCGACCCCAAGCTGTTTCTCGAAACGGCGGGTGATAAGGCCATCATCGATGAGATCCAATACGTTCCGCAGTTGCTCTCCTATGTGAAAATGGCGATTGACGCCGATCGCCAGCGAACAGGCCGTTTTATCTTCACCGGATCCCAGCAGTTCGCCATGATCAAGAACCTGGGAGATTCGCTCGCCGGCCGAATCGCGCTCTTGGAACTCCTCCCCTTCCATGCAGAAGAGAAACAGTCCATCCCGCGCCTTCGGAAAACCTTGTCTTCCTCCGTCGGAGCATTCGCTCACGCCTGCCTTTTCAGCTCGTACCCCGATCTGAGCATACGTGCCGCTCTAGACCGGAAATCCTGGTATGGGTCTTATATCAGCACCTATCTGGAACGGGACATCCGCACCCTCTATGACATCGGCAACCTGCGGGAATTCCAGCGCTTCATGCAACTCTTAGCTGCTCGAACCTCTCAGCTCCTCAATCTAACCGAGATCTCCCGTGAACTGGGGACAAGCGTAAACACCCTCAAAAAGTGGGTATCCATTCTGGAAGCCAGTCGGATGATCTACCTGCTGCCACCTTACTATCAGAATCTCGGTAAACGGATCATCAAGTCACCGAAGGTCTACTTCCTGGACTGCGGCTTGGTCTGCTACCTCACCGGCATTGGAACGAAAGAGCTTCTGCTGAATGGACCGATGGCCGGCCCACTCTTCGAAAACTTCTGCGTCCAAGAAACGCTCAAAACGCTCTTTTTCCAGGGCAGCCGGCCGCGATTGTATTACGTACGCTCGTATAACGGCCTCGAAGTCGACCTGCTGATTGAAGGACGGAACATGAAACTCTTCCCCTGCGAAATCAAGCTGACCAAGACGCCGCGGCCACAGATGGGAGAACCTATCCGCCGGCTCGCCAAGCTGTTTCCCAAGCTCCCAATCAAGGAAGGCAGAATCCTCTGTCTTGCCGAAGAGGATACCGTCCTGGCGAAGAATTTCCGGGTCCAACCACTTAAAACCTACTGGGCCTGGCTGCGCCGGCAGATCTGAGCCCTCAATTGAGGTGCTCGCTCTGATCGTTTCTAGTATATACTATTGGTATATACTAAGGAGGCCGCCATGAAAGTGCTGTCTCTGAAACTGCAAGAAGAGATCTTTGAGGAGGTGGAGCGGGTCGTCCGCGCCATCCGTATGCCCCGGAACACCTACATCAACCAGGCGCTCGATTTCTATACCCGCCTGAGCCGGCGAAAACTGCTGAAGCGGCAGCTTGAGAAGGAGTCCCGGGCCGTCCGGATGAACTCGCTCAGAGTCCTGAAGGAGTTTGAGCGGATGGAGGATGACCTGCCGGAATGAGGATCCGGAAATTCCACCTCTATCTGGCCGATCTCAACCCTCGCCTCGGGACGGAACCGGGAAAGGTTCGCCCGGTGGTCGTGGTCCAAACCGACCTTCTGAACGAGACCCATCCGAGCACGCTCATCTGCCCCATCACCACTCAGGTGGCCGAACAGGCTAAAATCCTGCGGGTCCATCTCCTGAAAGGGACCCCCGGCCTGCGGACGGCACCCGACATCCTGGTAGACCAGGTTCGGGCCATTGACAACCGGCGGTTCAGAAAACACCTGGGCCAACTGACCGACCGGAAAAAGGAAGCGCTGCTCGAAAACCTGCGGATCGTCCTGCTGGAATAAGAGCTGAATTACTGCGCCATACCGAGTTTCTTCTTGGCTTCCTCGGACATCTTGCTGGGATCCCAGGGCGGCTCCCAGACCACCGTAACCTTCGCATCCTTCACCCCCGGCACGGCCATGGCCTTCGCCTTCGCCTGCAGGGCGATGTTTTGCGCCATCCCGCAGCCGGGCGTAGTCAGCGTCATGGTGACGAGCACCTCATTCTCCGGGCTGACATCGATTCGATAGATGAGGCCGAGGTCCACAATGTTCACCGGGATCTCCGGATCGTAGCACTCCTTCAACGCCGCCCGCACCTGCTCTGGAGTTACCGTTTCACTCACGCCGACCTCCCTTTCTCTTGCGCTGACGCGGTTTGTCCTACGTAGTAAGTGTACAAAACGGCCGGAAGATAAACAGACATGAAGGCCTGCGGAAGCAGGAGCACCAGGTTAAAAAAGAAGGAGGGGAAGCCGGCCGCGAATGGGGCAATCCCCAGCGCCGCGCGCACCCTGCCGATCATCGGCGCCGGCAGGAAAAAATCGGCCAGCCAGAAGATCGCCACGATCAGCGAGACCCAGAAGATCAGCCGGACCGTCGCAAACTTGCGCTTCATGGAGAACCGGTAAGAACCCCGGAAACCATCCCGGATCCTGCCACCATTTTCCAGCAGGAAGAACGGGGAATAGAGCAGGAACGGCAGGCCGAGCAACTGGGTGGCTCCAAATCCTATCACCAAGATGAAACGTCGGCTCTCCGCACTGTGCCCTGTGATCGCCCAAAGGAGACCCGAGAGAAAGGACCCGACGCAGAAGATGCCCAGCAAAAAAAGGAAGGCAACCATCCCCCATTTGAGGGCGAACCAGAATTTCTCCCTGCACTGCCGGAAGTACTCGCCGGCCTCCACAGATTGTTTCCTCAACATCCGCTGGAGGCAACCCAACACCCCGCCCAAAAGATACAGCTGGGAGACAACCATGACCAAAAAGACGGCGAAGGTGGAGATGGCCAAGGCCAGAAGCTCGTTGGGATCCTTGGGCAGAGGGACCTTCTGAATCTGATCATTGACAACCTGGTGCGGGAGGAAAGAACCGAGGAAACTCACGAAGGCGTTGGCCACCGAGTAGGCCGCTACCGCAATCCAGAGTCGGAGGGTCAGCCGGAATCCCGACCCGGTGGCCCGGAGAACGGTCACGTCGCGGAGATTTTTCGGGTCTTGCTGAGGAGCTCGGTCGCCCGAGCCCGCGCCTCCTTCTCAGCTCCGTCGAGGGTGGACCCTTCTCGCTTGCAGATCCAGGCGCCCGGCTCCTGATTGTGGATCGACACGTGATAGGTGGTGCCGACCTTGTAGGAAACGATCTTCACCGGCCAGCCGGCCAGTTGTTCCTTCCGCTCCTTATACCCTTCTGCTCTCATGGCTTCTCGACCGGGGCCGCCACCAGGTTGCCCCATTCGGTCCAGCTTCCGTCGTAGTTCTTGACGTTCCCGTAGCCGAGCAGGTACTTCAGCACAAACCAGGTGTGGCTGGATCGTTCGCCGATCCGGCAGTAGGCGATGACCGGCTTCTGGCCGTTGATCCCCTGCCCGCCATACAGCGTCTTCAGATCCTCCGGCGATTTGAAGGTACCATCCTCGTTGCAGGCCTTCGCCCAGGGGATGCTCTTGGCCCCGGGAACATGCCCACCCCGCTGGCAGGTCTCCGGCAATCCCGGAGGGGCGAGGATCTCGCCGGTGAATTCCTGCGTGGACCGCACGTCCACTAGATCCGCGGCCTTCTTGGAAGAGGCCTCCTGAACCTCCGGCAGGAACGCGCGAATGGAAAAATCCGGCTCCTTCGCCCGGTAGGTAGTCGGCTTCAGCTTGGGAGCATCTTGCGTCAGTTCCCGCGACTCCGCCAGCCACTTCTTTCGCCCGCCGTCCATCAAGCGGACATCGGCGTGCCCGTAGATCTTCAGCTGCCAAAAGGCCCACGCTGCGAACCAGTTGTTGTTGTCGCCGTAGAGCACGATGGTCGTATCGTTCGAGATGCCGGACTCGCCCAGGAGCCTCTCAAACTGTGCCTTCGGAATGATGTCCCGGCGCAGCGTGTCGCAGAGCTGGCGGCCCCAATCCCAGCCGACCGCTCCGGGAATGTGCCCCTCGGAATAGGCCTTCGTATCCACATCCACCTCGACGACTCGTACCTTGGGATCGTTCAGATGCTCCTCCACCCAGGAGGTGGAGACAAGAACTTCAGATGCCGTTTGGGTTTGCGTTGCCATCGGGAATTCTCCTCTGTGAGGATTCTATGATGGCAGAGGGGAGGGGTGCTCGTCAAGCCCTTAGTTCTAGTTCCCGGAGCGCCCGGTCTTTTGAGCATCGTGCTCAAACATCGGCCACGGCTGAGGTGCTGATTTCTTCGCCGGCACGTCCCAGACATAGAGATAGAGAGTGAGGGAGAGCCAAGCCACCTCCAGGGACCCATCGCCATCGATGTCCGCGATCGCAGGCGAGTTGGCTAGCTCAGGCTCATCCCCAAGTGAGAGACCGCCGTTCCCCAGCGTTACCTTTGGAAATCCGCCAACCTCCTTCCCGTCGTACTGGTAGGCATGCAGGAGGAACGGCACAAAATCCCGGCTTGAGACAACGATGTCCGCCTTCCCATCGCCATTGACGTCGGCCAGCGATGGGGTCTGAAAGCTGATGTCTCCACCGATATAGCTAGGCTGAGGATACTGGATGGGCCAGCCTGCCAGCGGGGACCCGTTCCCGTGCCACGCATAGATCGGATCGACAGGGATAGTGGTCTTCTGTCCCTTCGACTGAGTGCCATAAGCCGGACCGGTGGTCGCGACAACCTCCGGTTTCCCATCTCCATCGATGTCCCCGATGACAACCCCGTTAACCCGAAGGGAGATGGTGGACTGGGGCCAGCCGGTGAGCTCGGTGCCGTCGAAGCGAAAGGCATGCACCCTTCCATCCACTTTTGAACCGATGACCACCTCCGGATGTCCGTCTCCGTCCAAATCCCCCAACGCGGGGTAGATAGGGATATACCCACTGCTATTGGCAGCTCCGGGGTCGATTGTTTTCGGCCATCCGGGCAGGACAGTGCCATCGGACCGCAGGACCGTGAGATTGGTCGGGCTGCTGGTATCCGCAACAACAATCTCCTTCTTGCCGTCGCCATCCAGGTCACCGATCACCGGCGGTGCGAGATACCGGTAAGACAGGGTCGGATCCAGAGTCACGGGCCAACCCGGAAGAGACGTTCCCCTAAAGTTCAAGACATTCACGTGCCCGCCGAAATCTGTCGTAACGATGTCCCGAAAACCATCGCCATCGATGTCCTCCAGCGCAACGCCGTAGATTGCGCCTCCGGGGCTCGGCTTCTTCGGCCAGCCTTCTACGAGACGGCCGTCGGCATGCCACGCAAAGATCTGTCCCGGTGTCGTCAGACTTCCCGTGCCCGGAGTTCCTGCGACCACCTCCGGCAAACCATCCCCGTCGATATCCCCCACGGCCACGCCTGCCTGAATCACTACACCCGTTTGGTTGGGATCAACGGTCTGAGGCCAGCCGGGCAGCATTGCCCCGGTATGGTCCAGGATGCGAACGGTATCTCCGTAGCCGACCACCAGGTCGGCCTTCCCGTCTCCATTCACGTCCGTGGCATTCAAATGGTGCATCAAGTAGAGACTCGTCCTCCCCAGGTAGACCGGCCAGCCGTCGTGCAGCGACAAGTCAACCAGGGTCTGGGCCGATTCAGAAACCACACTCTTCTTCGCGCCTTTGCCCGCCAAAACTGTCACCAGGAGCCTAACTTCGTAGCGGTTTGCCGGTATGGACGAGGTGTCCCAGGTCCCCAAAACTCCGTCTCGAACTCGGGTCAATCCCCCATTGATCACGGTCATCCCCGATGGGGAAAGCTCCGTCCCATCCCACGTGAATACCTTGAGGGTGTAGCTCACAAAATTTGCCGGAGCGGCCGTCCCACGGATGGTGATCGTCTTGCCAGCAGCGATGGTCATGAGGGTACTCGGCGAAGGATCGGTCAATACCACCTGATCAATCTTGACGCGGGATCGATCTTCAAAGATTGCGCCAGAACTGTTCTGAGCGACCAAACGGAGCATCTGAGATCCATCCCAAACGTTGGCGACGTCCCAGTTGGTCAAGAGCGCATTGGCGACTGGCGTTGTCCCAGAAGCGATGGGGGTCCAGGTCGAAGGCAGATCGCCCGAGCCATACTCCAATCGCCAGGAGGAAAGATTCGGACCGGCGACCGTTCCGACGATCGGAATGGCGCTGCCCGTCACGGTCCCACCGACCTGAAGGTGGACGGCCAGCGGATCATTCTGCTGGAGCGCTCCATAGGCGTTCACCCGTCCATACCCGGACTGAAGGTCGAAGCCTGCGGAACCCAGATCGTCACTTCCCCGTCGGATGGCCTGCCGCACCTGCTCAGCGGAGTAGGACGGATGGAGGGCGCGCACCAGAGCCGCCACCCCTGCAACATGGGGGGATGCCATGGAGGTTCCTGCCTGGCGAAGGTACCGATTCCCGATGAGCAATTGTCCGGAACCGGTCATGCTCGGGTTGGCCAAGGCCGCCCGCAGGGAGAGAATCGAACGGTAAGGCTGGTAGGCCGTCGTAGGCTGGGTATCCCCTCCACCGGGAGCTCCTACGTCGATCTTCGGGCCAAAGTTTGAAAAGTATGCGACGGTGTCGGTGCTGTCAAACGCGGAAACCGTCACGACGCCCCGCTGATCTGCCGGCAAAAATCCTACGTCCGGGTTCCCGACGTCGGCGCTGGAGTTCCCGGCTGCAGCAACAAAGACAACGTCCCTCACATCGTGCGCATATGCAATCGCATCCGTGAGGGCCTGGGGCGTAGACCCGCTTCCACCCCAGCTCGCATTGATCACACCCGCACCGTTGTCTGCCGCATAGACGATCGTATTGATCAGATCAGAGAGTGCCCCGCTCCCCCTACTGTCGAGGCCTTTCACAGGCATAATCTTGGCCTTGGGAGCCACACCAATCATCCCGATCCCATTGTTTCCAACAGCAGCAATGGTGCCGCTGACATGAGTTCCATGCCCGTGATCGTCCATCGGATTGTTGTCCGGCGGGGTTCCATCGATGGTCACGAAGTCATAGCCGTGCCAATCGTCGATGAATCCGTTGCCATCATCGTCGACTCCATTGCCGGGGATTTCACCCGGATTGGTCCAGATGTTCGCAGAGAGGTCCTCGTGGTTGTAGTCCACACCGGTGTCCGTGACAGCAACCACCACGCCACTTCCCTGCGTTTGATCCCAAGCTGCCGCCGCATTGAGTTTTTGTAAACCCCAAAGATCAGGGAACGATTGTCCCCAAGCACCGGAAGATCCGTAGTACGGGTCGTTTGGAACAAGGTTCGCCTGCATGATGTAGTCCGGATGGGCGTACTCTACGGCCGGGCTCCCGGCATAAGCCTGCGCTGCAGCCGAGACGTCCGCCCCATTGGAAAATTCCACCAGAACCATCTGTTGAAGGTGCAGATGCTCGAGGGCCTTCACGGAGGCTTCCTGTTTGGCCTCCGCCGTCTGCCGATTTGAAGTCCCACCCGCGGACTCCTTCGATTTCGGCATCCAGTCCTTCTCCTCCAGGTACCAGTACCATCCCTCCCGATGGTTGGTCGTAAAACCAGCCTCTTTTCTCCGTCGTTCCCAGACGGGAATGAAATCCTTCAGGATCGGCCGGACGGAGATCGCTCCGAATCTCGCATTGAGTCGATCGAAGTCCTCCCTGGCCCTCTCAGCCTGACCGGGGTCCTCGATGGACTTCAGCTTCACAATGAGACGCCCCGGAACAGCTTCCGCTGGGTTCGCCTGGGAGGATTCTATGTTCAGAGACCCCATTGCACCACTTTGATGAAGTCCCAGTAAACCCGCCAAAAAGATTGCCACCACCCATTGTCTCAATCCGTGTCGCATCGCAGTCTGCCCCTTCTTCGTTGTTACTAAGTTTACACGAGGATCTTCAGAAATGCCAGGAGACCTTACGGTTTGGCCCTTCACGGCAAACCTGCTAACCATCGGCTCGCCGTAATGGTGAGGATTTTCTGCATCGACGTCAACGTGGAGGCTCGTAGCCCGAGAGCCAAAAGAGGCGGCCCTGAATGGAGGCGGCCGTTTCTCGGGAGAGAAAGTGAAGCAGACGCCGCAATACGACCTGAACGGGCTCTTGGTTTGAAAGGACAATGCCGGCGTGGCGGTCGGAGAACGAGGCGTGTAGCTCGACAAAATCTCGGATGTTGTGGGTCACAAGCGCCCGTTGCTCTTTGGCAGCGAACAGAAGCTGCTCTTCGTCGGTCAACCCCTTTCGACGGGCGCGAGCAGCACTGGTGGCATCGAATCCACGATCACAAAGGATCTCTGCCAGAAGGGGCCGGACGTCTTCGTCCAGGTACAGTCTTACCGACGCCACGCGCCTTCGGTTTGCTCGCGCAGGAGCTTATCGACCAGAGGCCGATGGTCGTAATAAAAGGAGAGAGCGTCGTAGAGGGCTGCCAGGGAGAGTTGGGGAAACTCCTTAATCAGCGCCTCCGGAGCCATTCCCTGGCGCAGGATATACTGCACGACGGAACGGACAGCAACCCGAGTGCCCCGGATGGTCGGCTCACCCCCTTGAATATGATTCCTGACGACGATATAAGGATGGTGCGTCCTCTGAGCTACTGTCATTGGTCTCTTTTGCCTCTAACTTAAATATACCCTCCATAAGGGATTAAAAACAAGCTCTTTCTGACAGACTAAATCACTTTATAGGGTGAAAAAGTCGCCCCTGGAAGAATAGGGGTCCCAAATGAGGCGTCCCCTTCCCTCAGCGGAACAAAGCGGGCGATTCGATCGAAATCTCGATCGGCGTGAATAAGGACCAGCCGGTGGCGCATCGCCTTGTAGGCAATGAGGAAGTCTACGGTCTTGGCCTTCACTCCCCGGAGAAGCTCGAAGTTGAAGAGCCACGCCGAGGTATCGACGAGTACAATAGCCACGACTACCGGTGGGCTTCGGCCAGCTCGTCAGGGGAAAGCCGAAGGCGAAGGTGGTCGAAATCCCGAACGAAGGTTGGTTCTGGACCGAGAAATCCGCAACGCCTGTTTCAACAGGTCTCCATCAATATACGTTGTAATCTTCATAGGTTCCTCCAACGGAAGTCGCTAAATAAAACCTGCGCATCTTTATTTCCTCCCCTTGATTGTGAGCGTTGCGGAGTTGCTGGTCACCGTTCCGGCGGAATTCCATACCCGGCAGCGATAGGTAGCCTTGTTGTCCGCCAACGTTACGGGCGGCGTCGTGTAGCTGGAGGATGCAGCGCCGGCGATGTCCACCCCGTTCCTCTGCCATTGGTAGCTCAAGGGCGCTGTCCCGCTCGCCACTACGCTGAACGTCGCCGTCTGACCCACCCGCACCGACTGATTCACCGGCTGCGTTAGAATCGTCGGGGCCACCAGCCCAGGATTCACCGTGATCGACACCGTATCCAGCCCGGTCAACGCGCCGTCATACGCCGATAGGGACAACAGGTACGTCCCAGAGACGGAGAACGATGCCGTCGTGGACAACGCACTCGCATTGCCGAACGTCACCGTCCCAGGCCCGGAAACCATGCTCCAATTCAGGGTGAGGACTCCCGGTGGATTCGGCAGGCCATCGTCCGTCGCAGTACCGCTGAGGTTCGCCGACGCCGGCAGCGTGATCGTCTGATCCGCTCCCGCATTTACCACCGGCACCGCGTTCGTTATGTTGCTCACATTCACCGAGATGACCGCCGAGGCGCCCACGTTCCCCGCCGCGTCATACGCCTTCGCGCTTAAGGTGTGGCTGCCGGCGGCCGCCCCCGTCGTGTCCCAGAAGATGCTGTACGGCGCAATCGAGTCCGTCCCCAGCAAGGTGCTCCCATCCCGGTAAAACTCCACCCTTGCCACCCCCACGTTGTCTGAGGCATTGGCCGAAA
>JAHFFF010000173.1 GCA_023248095.1 Candidatus Omnitrophota bacterium
CTCCAGCTTTAATAGATAAAGGGGGGTCAGAGAACGTGAAGATAATGGATTTTTTGCGTGAACGGGCCATTAACGTGGATGTTCAGGCCAAGGACAAGGAAGGGGTAATCCGGGAACTGGTGCAGCTGTTGGTCAAGGCTGGCGAGATCAAGGCGGCGGATGAGGAGAAGGTGGTCCCTGTGCTGCTGGCCAGGGAGGCGTTGGGTTCAACCGGCATCGGCCAAGGGGTGGGTATCCCGCACGGAAAGACGAATGTGGTCCGCCAGCTGGTCGGGGCTTTCGGCATCTCGCGCCGGGGAGTGAACTTTGATTCCCTAGATGGGGAGACGGCCCAGATCTTTTTCCTACTGCTGGCTCCGGAGGACTCGGCGGGGCCGCACCTCAAGGCGCTAGCGCGGATCTCCCGATTACTCAAGGACCGCTACTTCCGCGAAGGCTTGAAAGAAGCGAAGGATGAGAAACAGGTCGTCAAGATCATTCAGCAGGAGGATCAGAAAAACCTTTGATCCAGCTGCGATCAAAGTGGATCACTCTTCTGCTGGAGCCTGATGAAGGAGGACGCTTGGTGAGGTTCAGCGACAAGGTAGCTAAGAAAAATCTGCTGGGGGTAAAGGAATGCGTGGAGCATGCCTTTTCCCTAGGGACGCAGGTGGTATCCTTCGCCCGTTCCGAGGCGAAGGATCTGTCGGATTTCCCCAGCGGGTGCTATCTGGCGCGCGTGGATCGGGCCCAGGGGTATCACCGGGCCAGCCTGAGTCGGCAGGGTTGGGTCCGGCTCAATGGTGTTCGCCGCCCGGTGAAGATGAGAAAAACGGTCACCTTGCCCAGTCGCGGCCGCAAGGTCCTTTTTACGCAGCAATTGAGCAATCCATCGGCATCTCCCATCTCCTTTCTGTTCGCCAGCGAGCTGAACCTGAATCTCAAGGATGCGCATGTCAACCGGACCGGGGAGGCGCCGGGGGTGCAGCGGTTCGCCGTGGTGGATCCGGCTGCGCGCCTGCAGGTTTCTTGGGTCTTCAGCCGGCCGGCGCGGCTGTGGTATTTCCCGCTCGAGAGAGGATCCGGACCGGATCGGGTTTTTGAAGGGGTGAGCCTGACAGGCGTATGGCCGGTCAGGCTTCGCCCGCGAGGTTCCTGGCGAGTCCGCTGGGAGGTTGGTGTGGGAGTGCCGGATGGCTAAAGGGAAATCTACCCTTCAGGTGTTAAAGAAGCGGATCCATATCCGCAGCCGGCAGGGCCTCCATGCCCGGCCGGCCGCTCTTTTCGTGCAGGTTGCCAATCGCTTCAAGTCGACCATCCGTGTGAAGAAGGGGCGGCAGGAAGTGAACGGCAAATCCATCATGGGCTTGCTGACCTTGGCGGCATCGAAGGGCTCTACCATCGAAGTAACCACCGAGGGTTTGGATGCGCAGGACGCGATGCACGCGCTTGAGCAGTTGATCTGCAAGTCCGACCCGCCCCCCGTGATTACGGTCCTTAGGACTCGTCCAGCCCATGGCTCGTCGACGCGCCAGCCCTAGAAGGGCCGGTTCAGGCGAGCCGTCCCCGGAGCGCGGATCCGAGCCGGTTGAACTCAAAGGAATCCCCGCCTCACCCGGGGTCTCCATCGGCCGGGCCTTCCTCCTGGACAGCGAAGAGGTCGCCATTCCCAAACAGGCGGTTGCTCCCTCCGCCATTCCTCAGGAGATCGCCCGCTTCGAAGAGGCGCTCCTCCAAACGCGCAAAGAGATCATGGACATCCAGGAGAAGATCTCCAAAGAGTTGGGCTTAGAGCATGCCGAGATCTTTAACGCGCACCTGATGTTTCTGGAAGACCGAGCCTTCATCGAGGAGGTCGTTCAGCGCTTGAAGGAGGAGCAGCTCTGTGTGGAGTACATCTTCTCCGAGGTCTTGAGGAAATACGTGCAGGCCTTCTCGAAGGTGGAGGATGAGTACATGCGGGAGCGGGCCAGCGACGTGGACGACGTGGGGCGGCGAATCCTGCGCAACCTCACGGGCCTGAAGCGCCTATCGCTGGCGGAGTTGACCCAGCCGGTGATCGTGGTGGCTTACGATCTGTCCCCTTCCGATACCGCCACGATGCATCGCCAGCACGTCATCGGTTTCATCACCGACATCGGTGGGCGGACCTCCCATACGGCGATCATGGCCAAGTCCCTCGAAATCCCGGCGGTGGTCGGATTGCAGGCGGCCACGCAGCGGATCCTGCCGGACGATTTGATTGTGGTGGATGGTTCCAGCGGAACGGTGATCGTTAACCCGGATCCGACCATGTTGAAACATTTCGAGGAACTCAAGAAAAGGCTGGAGAGCCTCGATCAGGCCCTGCTGCGGGTCAAGGACCTTCGCGCCGAGACGCCCGACGGCCACCGGGTCCATCTGGCGGCCAACATCGAGTTTCCGGAGGAGATCCCTTCGGTGATTGCGCATGGGGCGGAGGGGATCGGGCTGTACCGCACGGAGTTCTTCTACCTGAACCGAAGCGATTTTCCATCGGAGGAGGAACAGTTCGAGGCCTATCGGCATGTGGCCAAGGCGATGGCCCCTCATCCGGTGATCGTGCGCACCATCGACTTGGGGGGTGACAAGTTCATGTCGGAGCTGAGGGTGCCGCGCGAGATGAATCCCTTCTTGGGCTGGAGGGCCATCCGATTCTGCCTGGCCCGACCAGACATTTTCAAGGTTCAGCTGCGGGCGATCCTGCGGGCCTCGGTGTTTGGAAAAATCAAATTGATGTATCCGATGATCTCCGGGCTGGAGGAGCTGCAGGCGGCCAACCGGATCCTTGAAGAGATGAAGCAGGAGCTTGCCCGGGAGGGAAAGCAGGTCGATCCGAACCTGGAGGTGGGGGCGATGATCGAGGTGCCCTCGGCTGCCTTGATCCTGGACCTGCTGGCCAAGGAGGTCCGCTTCTTCTCCATCGGTACCAATGACCTCATTCAATATGCGCTGGCCGTGGACCGGGTCAACGAGAAAATCGCTTACCTGTATGAGCCGACACATCCGGCGGTTCTGCGGCTCATCCGACAGATCATTCAGGTCGCGCATGAGAACGGGCTGTGGGTCAGCATGTGCGGAGAGATGGCCGGAGAACCGGCGCTGGCTCTCCTCCTGCTGGGCATGGGCCTGGACAGTTTCTCCACCAGTCCGGTGAACGTCCCTCGGATCAAGCAGGTGATTCGATCGGTGTCGACCTTTCGGGCCAAGGAAGTGGTGAAGGAAATCTTCCGCCTGACCACCGGGAAAGAGGTGGAGGCCTTTGCGAGGGCACGTCTCTGCGAGTTGGTACCGGAGCTATGCGACCCTTAGAGGACCAGAGCTCCATCCGGCGGATCGATCGCAGCGATATGCTGGGGCGGGTGGCGATGCTTCCTGACCAATGCGCGGATGGCTGGCGGCGCGGGTTGTCGTGGAAGATCCCTGCAGGCTTGGCCTCCTCAAGGCAGCTGCTCGTCCTGGGGATGGGAGGCTCCGCCATCGGAGCCGATCTCGTGCAGGGAGTTTTGGCCGATGAGATCCCCCGCCCGATTCTGGTCAACCGAACTTACAGCCTTCCCGCTTGGGTTGATCGCAATACCTTAGTCTTGGCCTGCAGCTATTCCGGCAATACCGAGGAAACCCTTTCCGCTGCGCAGCGGGCCCAGGCAAAGGGGGCTCGAATGTTGGCCAT
>JAHFFF010000174.1 GCA_023248095.1 Candidatus Omnitrophota bacterium
GCCGATCCGCCAGAGCAACCTTCGATTCGGCCTCCAGGACACCCTTCACAAAGCGGCCTGCCTCATCTCTGGCTTGATAGGTAAACGTAGGCATCCCCTTTAGCTCTCCTGAGTCACCCGTAAGATCTCATCGAGGGTGGTGATTCCCGAAGCCGCCTTCAGGAGTCCCTCTCCTCGAAGGGGCCGCATCCCGCTCGCCCTCGCCTGCGCGTTGAGCGCCACCGCGGAGGCCTTCGCCAAGGTCAGGCGTTGAATGGCCTCATCCGGCACCATCAGTTCAAAGATCCCAATCCGACCGTGATAGCCGGTCTGCCCACATTGCCGGCACCCCTTTCCTCGCATCCATTGCCCCTGCTGTGTGAATCCAAGCTTCTTGGCGGTCTCAGCCTGGGCCGGATCCGGTATCTTGCAGTCGTCACAAAGGGTGCGGATCAATCGTTGCGCCAGCACTCCAATGACGCTGGAGGTCACCAAGAAGGGCTCTACCCCCATATCCAGCAAGCGGGTGATGGCGGTCGCCGCGTCGTTGGTATGCAAGGTGGCGAAGACCAAGTGGCCGGTCAAGGCCGACTGAATCGCAACCTCTGCCGTCTCCTGATCCCGGATCTCTCCGACCATGATCATGTCTGGGTCCTGGCGCAGGATGGAACGCAGCCCAGTCGCAAAGGTCAGGTTGACCGAAGGATTGACCGGGATCTGACGGATTCCGGCAAGCCTGTATTCCACGGGATCTTCCAAGGTAACGATGTTCCTCTCGGTCGCATTGAGCGTCGCCATCGAGGCATACAGGGTGGTGGTCTTGCCCGAACCGGTGGGCCCGGTCACCAACAGGATACCCCAGGTTTTCTTCAGAAGTTCCCGGTAGCGGGCCAATACCTCGGAAGACATCCCCAGCCTTTCCAAGCGCAGCTGAAGGCCGCGATTATCCAACAGACGCAGGACGACAGTTTCGCCGTCGATCGCCGGCATCACTGAAACCCGAACGTCCAGCTCCTGCCCTTCCATGTTCACCCGGAAGCGGCCGTCCTGAGGCTTGCGGCGCTCGGCGATATCGAGCGAGGCCAAGATCTTCGTTCGAGAGATGACCGCCGCCTCCAAATGTTTGGGAAGTGTGGTGAACTCCCGAAGGATTCCGTCCACTCGAAAGCGGACGCGAAGGAGATCTCTCCCCGGCTCCAGATGGATGTCGGAGGCTCGGTTGCGGATCCCATCGGCCAAGAGCAGGTTCACCAGGCGGACCACCGGCGCTTCGGAAACCAACCCCTGAAGCGTCTTCGGTCCCAGGGCCTTGCCCGGCTCTAACCGAACCTTCTCCTGCGTCAGGTCTGAAACCAGCTCATCCAATCGTCCCTTTGCGCCGTAATATTCCCCCAGCGCCTGGGTGATTTCCTCCTCGGTGGTCACCACCGGCTCGATGGTCTTGCCGGTCTTCAGACGAAGCTCGTCCAAAGCGGTGAGGTTGAGGGGATCGGCGATTGCCACCGTCAGGGTGTCGCCGACCTTGAAGAGAGGCAGGACATGGTGTTTACGGGCCAAGGCCTCCGGAACAAGCTCCAGAACCTTGGAGTCAATGAGATACGATCTCAGCTCAACGCGGGGGATCTGAAGCTCGCGGCTCAGCCACTGGGCCAATGCCGCAGGATCCACAAACTTCAGGCGCACCGCCGTCTGACGCACCGTCTGGCCCAGCCGAACCGCCTCCTCCCTGGCCCGAGCCAACTGCTCCGGAGTAAGCAAACCCTCATCGACCAGCTTTTCATCCGGTTGTTTGGTTGTCTTCATGTTAGAAGTCCCCGAATCGCCGCAATCAGATCCTTCGGATCGTACGGCTTACCCATCACAGCATACTTGC
Source organism: Candidatus Omnitrophota bacterium (assembly GCA_023248095.1). Lineage (GTDB taxonomy): Bacteria > Omnitrophota > Gorgyraeia > 1-14-0-20-64-10 > 1-14-0-20-64-10 > JAHFFF01. The sequence continues at coordinate 1,853 of JAHFFF010000174.1, forward strand.
CCTCCAGTCGAACTCCATGTTTTTGCGCCGCAATGAGATCAATGCTTTGCTGGGTCATTGGACCGCTCGCTGCCACAGCAGTTAAGAACAGCACGGGGATCGCATCTGTGGAAGGATCTTCCCGCAGGGTCTTGTAGATCTCAATGCCGTCCTTCCCTGGAAGCTTCAGATCCAGCACAATCAAATCCGGCTTCATCTCCTTGGCCTTTTGGATCCCCGAGTCAGCGTCTGCTGCCTCAATCACCTGGAACTGATGGGCCGCCAGGCGCCTGGCCAACAAGGTGCGAGCATCTGGTTCATCCTCGATCAGCAAGATCTTCTCCATTTCTACGATTTGCTCCCATCGGGTGAGACCTTCGCCACTTCCGATGTTTCTGAATGAGCCCTTCTCTTGGCCAAGCCTAAAACACCTGGTAGGGTAGTCTCTTCCCGAGGAACAAAGGCCCAGCCCCAACCCACCTCGGAAAGAGGCACAACCTGCGGATGGGCATCCAAAATTTCCGAGAGCCTCTTGCGCATGGCGGGGAAACCCTCCGCATCCAAAACGGACAGAATGACAATCCCGCCTGTTGGGTTTTCCAGTACGCGATCCTCACGAGAAACTTGCTTGCTGAGGAAATCGATGGCCTTGCCCACCGACAGGGTCTTGTGGGGTCTCGGTTCGAAGAGCTGAATCGCGAGGATTCGCCCCTCGCGGGCCGCCTGCTCCCGCATCACTCGAAACTCTTCGGTCAGGGCAAACGTCGGATTATACAAAGGAAGGCTGACAATAAATGTGGCCCCCCTCCCCTGCTGCGATTCCACCCGCACCGTCCCCCCATGCAGGTGGACGACCTCCCGAACGATGGCCAAGCCCAATCCGATTCCCCGGGTGTTGAGGCCGGCCGGAACCCGCAGCTGAGAGAATTTCTCGAAGAGGCGCCTCCGTTCTTTGGGGGGAATCCCGATCCCGGAATCGGACACCGACAACTCAGCACAGCGTCCCTTGGCAGCCAGCCGCACGGTGATGGATCCATCGGATGGAGTGAACTTGACTGCGTTGGTGAGCAGATTCTCCAGCACCTGGGTCAAGCGGGATCGGTCCCCGTACACCGCCGGAATGGAATTCGATTCAAGGCTCAAGCGTCGCGGAAGCACCAGCAGTTGATACCGGCTCCGGACATCCTGCACCACCTCCGCCAAATCCATCGGGGATCGATGCAGCAACAACCGGCCCGCCTCGATTCGTGAGAGGTCCAACAGTTCGGTCACAAGCCTAAGCATCCGTTCCGATTGAGCCTTGATCATCTGCGCCAGCTGCTCCTGATCGGGGCTGAGCCTTCCAGCGAACCCATCGATAAGCTGCTGGGCCGCTTCCGTGATGAGCGTCAGGGGGGTCCTGACCTCGTGACTCACTTGGGCCACGGTCTCGGAGGTCATCTTGGCCTGCCGCCTCAAACGTTGGGTGATGGCCTGTGCCTCGTGCACGAGGGTCGCCTGGGAAATCACGCAGGCCAGGCGATCCAGGAACCGTTTGGCTTCCGCGCTGTTCACCCAGCGGAATCTGCGAGAGGGAGAAAAACTGGATAGATTGATGACACCCACCGTCCGGCCTTCCACGACCAAAGGGACGCAGCAGATGGCCTTCACCTCTTGGAATCGACGGCCTTGGCTGTTCCGGGGAATGAACCTGGGCTCCCTGCTGGCGTCTATGGAACAAAAGGCCTTTTGGGATCGAGCCACCCATCCGCACAGCCCTTCCCCGACCCTGAATCTTAACCCGCTTCCCTGCGGCTTCACTCGAGCCCCGTGGGCCCAGC
>JAHFFF010000175.1 GCA_023248095.1 Candidatus Omnitrophota bacterium
CTTGGCAAAGGAGCTTTTGAAGACCGGATTGTCCTGAACGGTGGCGAGAAACTGGTTGACCTTCTCAAGTTCCACCTCTCGGTTGTTGGCGTAGGCATCGCCGATGATCCGGAAAAGAAGTCGGTAGGGATTGGGGCCGGCCTTTTGGGGGTCAAGCTCTGTGACGTTTTTGAGCATGGCGTATTGAAGCCAGGATTCCGGAGGCAACAAACGGGCCAGCTCCACCAAGAGAGAAGAAGGAGTGGCCGGCGCGTTGGAAAAGGAGTTGAGGAACTGTTTTTCCCGAGCCCGCTGACTGCGGAGCTCTTTGAGTTGCTGCAGCGTCGCATTGGGCTGGATCTGTGCGTCCCGAATCTGTTGGGATCGCAGCAGGGCGAGTTTCTGCTCGAAATTCTTGAGGTCTGCCACCGAAAAGCTGTACCAGATTGCCAGGGCTATGACCGCAGCCGTAGTTTGCAGCGCCAGCAGCTTGAGCAGGTCATGGGATGTGCGGCGCTGCTCCGGCGGCAGCAAATTAATCCCCGCGGGTCGATTGTCGAGCCCCCGGAGGGCGAGGCCGATGGCTACGCCGAGGCCCGGTGGGGCCATTTTCCCACCGGTCAGTTTCTTGTAGGGATCCCCGATTTCAACCGGGAGCTCCAGGGTTCCGAACAGCTCTTTGATCCGCGTTTGATCCTCGGGTTTTCCAAAAACGAGAATCTTACTGACGGTCGGTTCACCCAGAAAGCGGCGTCGGTAGTAGTCGATGGAAACACGCGTTTCGTTCAGCAGGGCCTCCAGAAGCTCGGAGGGGGTCCCTTCAACCGATTCAGAGGTAGGCAGGATCGTGACGTTCCGGCTGAGATACAGCAGATCATCGCGGGCGATGCTGATGGTTGCCGAGTCGTGTTCCATGGAAAGGATAGCGACCACCTGGCTGGCTGGAAGCTGGCCGTTTTGGCGCACCAACCGCATCAAGCTCAATGGGGCGGGTTCTACGCAGAGTGGAATCAACTTATTGGATTGAAAGAGGGATGAATAGATGGCAACGGAGCTTTTCTTAACCCCAAAAAACATCACCCGCATTAGGGAAGGGTCTGAGCGGCGTATGATGACCTGATAGTCCGTAACAAGTTCTTCCAGCTTGAATGGGAGATATTTTTTGGCCTCAAAGGCGATGGCCATCCTCCGCTCATGGGATGGGATGGAGGGCATTTGGAAACAACGAATGACGACAGATTCCGAGGCAATGGCGGCGTAAATTTGTTGGGAGGAAACACCCAATTTGGCCAAGATGGCTTGAATGGAACGGCTGATGGCCTCTTGGTCGTTGCTCTCTGTTGGAGAGTGAGGGGTGGTTTCGGTAGCTTGGGGCCCTTCTACCCGTACCTGTTCTCGCCAGGAACCTTGCTGGGGCAATTTTGCCCGCGCAAAACTAGCCAGATTGGGATGCTGGAAAGAGCCGCTGAGAGAGACGATGTCCACATTCTCTGTCCCAATGTAGATCGCCAGTGAGGAGGCCATGGCTTGGCTACCGCCCCATCAGCTTCTGCAGCGTCTGGATATCACCCTCCGTATACTCTCGCCATCGATTCAGATGATTCCGATGGGCCTTCGGGAAGACGCCCCTGGACTCATAGCGGAGAAGCGTCTGTTTCGAGATCCCGAGAGCAGTGGCCGCCTCGGTGGCAGTGTAATATCGCTTCTTTCGAACCATCGCTGCCTTCATGAGGGTATCTGATATACTCTGACTATGTTTGGCATAGATTGGGCGTATATTCCGCTACTTGAGGCTGTTTGTCAACAGAATTTTTAGCGGGAAGAGGAAGTGACGTTTTCCTCGACCCACCGCAGGTAGGCGAGATCGCCATGGGTGATCGGCAAGGCGATGAGTTCGGGAACTTCGTAAGAGTGATGAGACTTGAGGGCCTGGCAGAGGGGATTAAGCCTGGCCCGAGTTGTTTTGATGAGCAGGAGCACCTCTTTCCCCGAGGTAACCCTGTCCTTCCACCAGTACCAGGATTGGATGTTTGGGATGAGGTTTACACAGGCGGCGAGCCTTTCCTTCAGAACGATGCGCGCAAGCCTTTGAGCTTCTCGGAGGGAGCCGGCTGTGACGAGTACAACCCGGAACGTATCAGCTTGTATTAGAGAGAGGCGGCGATCAGCTCTTGCGAAGCGAGACACGATAGTCGGTGCCCTCTCCGCGAACGATCACGTGACCCTCCCGGGCAAGCCACCCGACACTCATCAGGGCCAAATCGCGAGGTTGTCCAATGCCGGACAACAACTGAGAAAAAAATACCTCCCCGTGCTTATCCAGATAATGCCAGACCTCGCCTGCTACGATTCCTATTTCGGTGATCATTGGAAGAACCCCTCCTATTTCAGTCCGCGCTGACTATACCAGATTGTACGGGTGCGTTCAAGACGGCCTTGAGGAATTGGCCCGTATAGGAACGCTTGACGCGGGCAACTTCCTCCGGTGTTCCACTGGCGACCACCTCTCCGCCAAGGGCTCCACCCTCTGGGCCGAGGTCAATCACGTAATCGGCTGTTTTCACCACATCCATCTGGTGCTCAATCACGAGCACAGTGTTTCCCTGGTCCACCAGGGCGTGAAGCACCTTCAGAAGTTTATCGATGTCGGCCAAATGGAGTCCGGTGGTCGGCTCATCCAGAATGTAGAGGGTTTTCCCGGTAGCTCGATGGGAGAGCTCAGTCGCTAATTTCACCCGCTGGGCCTCACCGCCGGACAGGGTCGTTGCCGGTTGCCCAACCTCGATGTAGCCCAAGCCGACGTCCACCAGGGTTTTCAGGCGGATCTTGATTCTCGGGATGGCGCTGAACAGCTCCAGCGCCTCTTCCACCGTCATGCGAAGGACGTCGGAAATGGAACGGCCCTTGTAGAGCACCTCGAGGGTGGCCTCGTTGAAGCGTTTCCCTTGGCAGACCTCGCAGGTGACGTAGACGGGAGGAAGGAAATGCATCTCCACCTTGATCACCCCTTCCCCTTCGCAGGCCTCGCAACGCCCCCCCTTGACGTTGAAGCTGAATCGGCCGGGCCGATAACCGCGGGCCTTCGCCTCGGCTGTTTTCGTGAAGAGGTCTCGAATCTCCGAGAAGACCCCCGTGTAGGTGGCCGGGTTGGACCGTGGGGTCCGGCCGATGGGAGTCTGATCGATCACAATGACCTTGTCGATTTGGTCGATCCCGATGACCCGCTCGTGGGCTCCGGGTTTCAGGCGGGCCCGGTAGAACTTCTTGGCAAGGGCCCGGTAGAGGATGTCATCCACGAGGGTCGATTTACCCGATCCGGATACACCGGTGACGCAGGTGAAGGTGCCCAGGGGAATCCGGACGGAGATGTTTTTGAGGTTGTGTTGCTGCGCCCCCACGATCTCCAGGCAGGGACGATCGTGGGTAGGCCTGCGGGAAGGAGGGAGAGAGATGGACAGCTCTCGGCGTAGATACTGAGCCGTCAGCGATTGAGGGGAGCGGAGGATTTCCTCCAAGGGGCCGGCGGCAACGACTTCTCCGCCATGCTTTCCGGCGCCGGGCCCAAGGTCAACGATGAAGTCGGCGGCCCGAATGGTGGATTCATCGTGCTCGACCACGACCACGGTGTTGCCCAGATCCCGGAGGGCC
>JAHFFF010000176.1 GCA_023248095.1 Candidatus Omnitrophota bacterium
TGTGCCTGTGACAAAGCTGCCAGTCTCGCCACCTCCGGTTGCCAAACCGCTTCCTCCGCCACCGCCTTTCATTGCCAGGCCTGTAGCTCCTGTTCCTCCTTTGCCGAAACCGGCACCTGCGCCGTCTAAGCCGCCCGAGGCCCCTGCAAAGGTTGTGACCCCCACGGCAGAACCTGTTCAGGTCAAGACCGAGGCGCCGGTTCAAGTGGCTGCGCCGGCCTTGAAACCGCTTTCGCTGAAGGTTCCACTGACCGTAAAAGAAATTGCTGAGAAGCTTTCAGTCTCTCCCAGCGAATTGATCAAACACCTGCTGGGGATGAAGGTGCTGGCAACCATCAATCAGCTGCTGACCGAGGAACCTGTGGAGAAGCTTTTGAAACTGTACGGTTACGAACTGCAGCGGATGCCGACGCTGGAGGAGCAGGTGGAGGCGGTACACGAGGCGGAGGATGTCTCCAAGTTGGTGCATAGGCCTCCGGTCGTGACCTTTATGGGCCACGTCGATCACGGGAAGACCTCTTTGTTGGATGCGATCCGACAGACTCGAGTGGTGGAAGGGGAGGCGGGCGGGATTACGCAGCACATCGGGGCGTATCGGGTGATGCTGCCCAAGGGGACCATCACCTTCCTCGACACGCCGGGCCACGAGGCCTTCACCGCCATGCGCGCCCGCGGCGCCAACGTCACCGACATTGTTGTTCTCGTGGTGGCCGCGGATGATGGCGTGATGCCTCAGACTGAAGAGGCGATCGATCACGCCCGGGCAGCGGAGGCGACCATTGTTGTGGCTCTGAATAAGATCGATAAGCCGACTGCCAACCCGGACATGGTGAAGAAGCAACTGATGAAGCTGGAACTCATGTCCGAGGAGTGGGGCGGGAAGACCATCGTGGTTCCGGTTTCCGCCAAGACCGGAGATGGGATTGATCAACTTCTTGAGGCGATCCTCCTGGAGGCCGAGATTTTGGAGCTGAAGGCCAATCCAAACCGGCAGGCGCGCGGGGTGGTCCTGGAAGGGGAGCTGACGAAGGGCGGTGGACCGATTGCCCATGTTCTGGTTCAAAGCGGGACGCTCCGTGTCGGAGATTCAATCGTCAGCGGGACGAGCTGGGGCCGGATACGTGCCATGTTGGATGCCAGAGGGCATCGTTTAACCGAAGCAGGCCCCTCGACCCCCGTGGAGCTGCTGGGACTGAACAGCGTCCCCGCTGCAGGTGACTCCTTCTTAGTGGTTCCGGATGAACGGCAGGGTCGGGAGATCGCCGCCCAACGGCAGGAGGAGGCCAAACAGGCGAAGGAGCCACTGAGGCGTGTGGTCAGCCTGGAGGATTTCCACCAGCAGCTGGAAGCGGGTCGGTTGAAGAGCCTGAACCTGATCCTCAAAGCGGATGTCCAAGGATCGGTCGAGGCCCTCCGCGAGTCCTTGGCCAAGCTTCCCACCGACCAGGCCGGCCTGAAATTTTTGCATGTGGGAGTCGGCGCAATCACCGAACCGGACATTCTCCTGGCCGAGGCCTCCAATGCCGTGGTGATCGGATTCAATGTGCAGATGACGCCGGAGGCGGAGGTGTTGGCCAAACATGAGCAGGTGGATGTGCGCCTCTACCGCATCATCTACGAGGTGGTGAATGACATCCGGGCTGCGCTGGAAGGCCTGTTGGAACCGCGCCTGGTGGAGCAGGTGCTGGGCAAGGTGAAGGTTCTTCAGGTATTTAAGGTTTCCAAGGTGGGAACGGTGGCCGGCTGCCAAGTGGTGAAAGGAAAGGCTGTTCGAGGCGCGGTGGGTCGGATTTTCCGAGGGCAGGAAAGGCTTTTCCAGGGGAAGATCGATACCCTGAAGCGATTCAAGGAGGATGTGCGGGAGGTCGCCGAGGGAGTCCAGTGCGGCCTGTCGGTTTCCGGCTGGAGTGATTTTCAGCCGGACGATTTAATCGAAGTCATCCAAGTACAGGAAGTCGCCCAGAAACTGTGAAGGAAAGGGTTCTCTCCGGGATGCGGCCAACCGGGCCGCTTCACCTTGGGCATCTGGTCGGTGCGCTCAAAAATTGGGTTGATCTGCAGGAGCGCTACGATTGCTTCTTCATGGTGGCCGACTGGCATGCCTTGATGAGCGAGTACGAACGCCCCGCCGAGATTCGCGAATACAGCCGGCAAATGGTCAGGGATTGGATTGCGGCTGGGGTGGATCCCAAACGCTCGGTCATTTTCCGGCAGTCGGATGTGTCGGAGCATCTGGAGCTGTACATGGTTCTGTCGATCTTGGCCCCGTTGGGTTGGGTCGAGCGAGTACCCACCTACAAGGAGCAACTGCGGGAGGTCAAGGGGCGGGACCTGGCCACGTACGGATTCCTCGGCTACCCGGTCCTGCAGGCTGCCGATATCCTGCTGTACAAGGCCAACGCGGTTCCGGTCGGAGAAGACCAGATCCCCCATTTGGAACTGACGCGGGAGATTGTGCGCCGGTTCAAATTCCTGTACAGCTCGGACATCTTCCCTGAGCCGAAACCGCTTCTCACACAGGAGGCCAGACTCCTGGGGGTCGATGGGCGGAAGATGTCCAAGTCCTACGACAACTTCATCGCCCTGTCCGAGGAGCCGGATCAGATCCGTAAGAAGGGGCAGAAGATGTTCACCGACCCCCAGCGGATCAAGATGACCGACCCCGGCCATCCGGAAACCTGCAATGTCTGCCATTACTGGGAGGTGTTCGTCCCTGAGCAGGCCCCCAAGGTTTGGGAGGAGTGCCGCGCCTCCAAGCGGGGCTGCACGCAAAATAAACAGGAGTTGTCCGAGCATCTGATTCGGCTCACGCAGCGGTTCCGGACTCAGCGAGAAAAGGTGCCGGACGACGAGGTGGAGAGGGTTTTGGCCGAGGGCGCCCAGAAGGCGCGGCAAGTTGCTCAGAAAACCATGCGGGAAGTACGCCAAGCGGTGGGATTAGGGTGAGCTACAAGGTAAAGCTGGAACTCTTTGAAGGGCCGCTGGATCTCCTCCTGCACCTGGTCAAGCAGAACCATCTGGAGATCGGCGCTATTCCCATCGCCAGCATCACGGATCAGTACCTTCGGTATCTGGAGCTGATGGAGGCGTTGGATTTAGAGGTGGCGGGGGAATTCCTGGTGGTGGCGGCCACCCTGATGCAGATCAAGTCCCGCATGCTGCTCCCGCCGGAGGCGGTTCCCCAGGATGAGGCGGAGCAGCCGGATCCCACGCAGGAGCTGATCGAGCGGCTCAGGGAGTACCAGAAATTCAAGCAAGCGGCGGAGGTGTTGGGCGGGATGGAGAAGGAGCGGCTGGTCCAGTTCAGTCGTCCCGCAGCGAAGGATGGAGCTCCCGCGGAAGTGGAGGAGTTTGTGGAGGCGAGCCTCTTCGATCTGCTGAACGCCTTCTCGCAATTTATGGCGGGGGAGGTTTCCCGGGACCTGATCCACGAGATCATGCGGGAAGAGGTCACGGTCGAGCAGAAGGTTGCCGAGCTGCGCGACTTGATCCGCCAAGAAAGGAAGGTCAGCTTCACGGAACTGCTCCGCAGGTGTACGAGTAAACAGGAGGCGATCGCCACCTTCCTCGCCCTTTTGGAGTTGATCCGGCTCAAGGAGATTCTCATTG
>JAHFFF010000028.1 GCA_023248095.1 Candidatus Omnitrophota bacterium
GCGCAGGTGCCGGTTTCGGCAAAGGAGGAACAGGAGCTACAGGCCTGGCAATGAAAGGCGGTGGCGGAGGAACCGGTTTGGCAACCGGAGGTGGCGAGACTGGCAGCTTTGTCACAGGCACAGAGGGTGTAGCCCTCGTCGGTTTGACAACGGGAGCCTTTTCAGTCGTGACGGCTCGTGGGACACCACTCTTGACGGCAGTGGCACGGACAGCAGGTGTCTTCTTTGTGACAGCTGGCTTGGAGGTCTTAGCAACTGTACGGGTCTTGGCAACCTTCGTGCTGCTCTTAGGACTGTTCTTACGCGGACTCGGCACTTGGTTCCTCCGCTGGAGCTGTAGGCTCCTCCGGTTCAATCTTGGCCAACGCCTTTTTCGCCGCCTCAATCAATTTCTCAGCTGTCTTCTCCCCAACTCCCTTAACCTGCGTTAGATCCTCTATCGAAAGACGGGCCAGCACATCGACGGTCTTGTAGCCTTTCTCCTCAAGGGCTTCCCTTAATTTAGGACCGACGCCGGGCAGATCACTCACGGACAACTTCGCCACCTTGGCAGCCTGGGCCTTCGTCCGAACGTCGATGTCCACGCCCGTCAGCCGGGAGGCCAGGCGGACGTTCTGACCCTTTTTGCCGATGGCCAGGGAAAGCTGATCGTCCTCAACGATGACGTTCACCCGCTTCTTATCGGCAGAGACCTGAATCTCCGTCACCTTGGCCGGGGATAGTGCGGCCGAAACGTATTCCTCCAGTTTCGGGCTCCACCGGATGATGTCGATCTTTTCCCCATGCAGCTCACGAACGATGTCCTTGACCCGCGTCCCCCGCATCCCCACGCAGGCCCCCACACAATCCACCTTCTCGTCTTTGGAGGTGACTGCAATCTTGGATCGATCCCCGGGCTCCCGCGCGATCGACTTGATCTCGACGATCCCCTGGCTAATCTCCGGCACCTCGAGCTTGAACAGCTCCACCACCAAGCTGGGATTGGCCCGGGAAAGGATGATCTGCGGCCCCTTGGCCGTCTTATTCACCTCGATGCAGTAGGCCCGGATCCGATCCCCAGGACGGAAGCTCTCCTTGGGTGACTGTTCTCTCTTGGGAAGAAGGCCCTCGGTCTTGCCCAGGTCCACAATGACCGCCCCACGATCAAACCGGTGCATCGTCCCGGTGATTAGGCTTCCACCCCTGGGTGAAAACTCCGTGAAGATGGCGCTGCGCTCCGCCTCCCGGATCTTGTGGAAGATCACCTGCTTTGCGGTCTGAGCGGCGATGCGCCCGAATCCGGAATTCGAGACCTCTTTCCCCTCGGAAATGATCTTGATCTCTCCGGTGTTGCGGTCCATCTTCACCGTGATGTCGGCCGTAGGCGAGCCCATGGCCTTGCGGGCCGCGCTGACCAAGGCCGCCTCAACGGCCTCAATGATCACTTCCCGGTCGATCCCCTTCTCGCGAGTCAGGTGGTCCAAGACCGCCAACAATTCAGGATTCATCTCAGACCGACCTCCTGCACGGCATGCGTGATCTGAGAAAGAGGGATCTGCAGCTTATCTCCTGAATCCAGCCTCAATACGATCGCCTCCTCATTGGCGCTCAAAAGCTCTCCACGGTGCTCCTGCCGGGACTCCATCGCCTCTAAAGTGGCCACCTTCAATCGCCGGCCGATCACCCGCTCAAAATCGGTCCAGCGCTTCAGCGGCCGATCCAGTCCCGGGGAACTGACCTCCAACAGGTATCGCTCCGGAACGACATCGTGCTCATCCAAGATGGCGCCGATGGATCGATTCAGGCTGCTCAACTCATCCAACGTAATCCCACGGGCCGTATCCACCAAGCACTTGAGCACCAGTCGGCCGCCTCCATAGTGGCAGACCAACTCCACCAGCTCTACCCCTCGGCTGGCCAGCAATGGCTCAATGACCTGTCGAACTTGGTTCGCAATCGCCGTCGAATCTAGCATCGAAGAACCCCTAGGAACAAAAAAGTGGGATACATACGTTCCCACTTTCATCCCCCGATTTCTCGAGGGAAGGCAGTCCAATTCAGCTTCTATTATCGGGCGGGATGGCGCTCCCTGTCAAGGAGCTTTTTCAGGGTGGGAATCACCTCAGCAGGTTTAACTAAAAGAGGCTCAGCCTTTTCGCGATGTTTTACCTCGATGGAACCTTTCTGCAATGTCTTTTCACTTAATAAGATACGCACGGGGAACCCGACCAGGTCCGCGTCCTTCATCTTGACGCCACCCGAAACCTCCCGGTCGTCCAGAAGCACCTCCAACCCCGCCTCCAGGGCCTCCCGATGCAACCCCTCTGCAGCCTCTCGGATGGCCGTATCCTCGTGGTTGATCGGGATAATCACCGCCAGATAAGGAGCCACACCCAGCGGCCAAAGGATGCCGGAGGAATCGTGGTGCGTCTCAATAATGGCCGCTAGGATGCGGGATACCCCAATCCCATAACAACCCATCACGAAGGGTCTCTGCCTTCCATCCTCATCCAGGAAGGTGGCATCCAGGGCAGCGGAGTATTTCGTGCCCAGCTTGAAGATGTGGCCGACCTCGATGGCAGACAAAAGCCTTATCGGCTTGCCGCATTGGGGACACGGGTCCTGTTCCTGCGGAATGCGGATATCGGCAACCTCATCCGGCTGAAAGTCCCGGCCGGCATTCACATTCATCAGGTGTTTATCCGCCTCATTCGCCCCGGTAACGGCGTTGACAATGTGCAGAATCGCCGGATCGGCGATCACCTTCACTTTTTTCAGCCCTACCGGGCCGCAAAAACCGACCGGGGCACCGGTGATTCGCTGGATGGTCGCGGCATCGGCCATCTGAAGGGAGGCTGCATGGGTCAGGCGCCGAAGCTTGCCCTCGTTGACCTCGTGGTCTCCCCGCACCAGCACGACGATGGGATTGCCATCGGACAAGTAGATCAAGGTCTTGATCAACTGACTGGGCTGAACCTTGAGGAGTTGGCTCACCTTTTCTACGGAGAAGATGCCCGGCGTATCGACCGGTTGGATAGGCATTGGGGCAGCCTGAGAGGAGGAACGGTGGACAATGGGCAATCCCACACCGGCCCGATCCAGGGAGGCCGCATAGGAACAGGAACTGCATCGGACCACGGTGTCCTCACCGCTGTTGGCCAGCACCATGAACTCGTGGGAATCGTCGCCCCCCATGATTCCGGTCTCCGCCTCCACAGGTAACACCTCCAGCCCGCATCGAGCGAAGATCCTGAGGTAGGTATCGTACATCCGCTCGTAACTGACCGCTAAACCCGCGACATTCCTGTCGAAACTGTACGCGTCCTTCATCAGGAACTCACAGGAACGGACCACGCCGAATCGGGGCCTTGCCTCATCCCGGAATTTCGTCTGAATCTGGAACAAGGTCTTGGGAAGATCCCGATAGGAGCGCAGCTCGCCGGCCACCAGGTGCGTGATCACCTCCTCGTGCGTGGGGCCGAGCACCATCTCCTTCCCGTGCCGGTCCCGAAAGCGGAGCATCTCCGGCCCCATCTGCGTGTATCGGCCCGATCGCTTCCACAGCTCTGCAGGCTGCAGGGCCGGCAACAAAACCTCCAAGGCGCCGGCCCGCGTCATCTCTTCGCGGACGATCCGGATCACCTTCAGAAGGATCCGGGTCCCCAGAGGAAGATAGGAGTAGGTGCCGGCAGAGAGCTTCCTCACCAGTCCAGCGCGCAGCATGAGCCGGTGACTGATTGTCTCCGCTTCCGTGGGAGTCTCCCGAAGAGTGGGGATGTAGGCGAGGGTCCAACGCATACTTAAAGTTGGTACCAGGTACGTACCTGGTACCGATTCACGGATCGACCCACTTGCCGTGGGCCTTAATGAGGGAAATCAGGCGTTCATCGGCCTGCTCGGAGAGGATGCCTCGTTCCACCAACTCCTTGCCGACGTACAGGTTCACGGTACCCGGAGAACCGCCGACGTAGCCAAAATCGGCATCCGCCATCTCGCCTGGGCCGTTGACGATGCAGCCCATGATGGCGATCTTCACCCCTTTGAGATGCCCGGTCTTGGACTTGATCCGCTGAGTCACCGGCTCCAGATCGAACAAGGTCCGACCGCATCCGGGGCAGGCGATGTACTCCGTTTTGACCGACCGAAGGCGGGCGGCCTGCAGAAGATCGTACGTGAGAGTCAAGATTCGCTGCGCAGGAAAACGGGAGCGGATGACCACGGCATCCCCGATTCCGTCGACGAGCAGGCCCCCCACCTGCACCGCCGCCTCGATGAGGAACGCCAGGTCCTCCCGCTCGAACCGGCGGGCGTCCCAAACCAGAACGATCGGCCGGCGATCCTGTATTTCCTGAAGACGTTGGGCTAACCGGCGTCCTTCATCCAGCAACTCTTCCGCCTGAAGGATGTGAAACTTGGAACGGGCATTCTCGTTATCCTCCAGGACGAACTCGCACGGGGTATCCCGGCCACCCGCCTGGCGGGGATGCGGAGTGTCGCCGCGCATGAGCCCCACCTTCACCGGTTCCTCACCGCCGATCACCACGGTTTCGTACAGGGTCGGCACAGAGAGCCGCCGCTCCCACGCAAAGGGATGCAACGGAGGGGCCACCGTCTTGCCGCTGTCCCATCGCCCCTGCGCCCAGCGGGCCAAGGCGGAGGCGACGGGAACCTCCTGCACGGGATCCTCGGTGAGCGAGACGCGGATCGTATCCCCGATTCCCTCCGCGAGCAGAACCCCGATCCCGAGGGCCGACTTCAGTCGGGCATCCTGCCCCTCCCCGGCCTCCGTCACGCCCAGATGGAGCGGATAGGGCACCCCGTGCTTCTCCAGCGCATCCACCAAGAGACGATTCGCGTGAAGCATGACCACGGGGTTGGAGGCCTTCATGGAAAAGATGATCTGCCGGAATTCCGACGACTCCGCCACCCGCATGTATTCCAACGCAGATTCCACCATCCCCGCCGGCGTATCCCCGTACTGGTTCATGATCCGATCGGAAAGGGACCCGTGGTTGGTGCCAATCCGAATCGCGCGGCCCAGGGCCTTGCACCTTTCGACCAAGGGCGTGAAGTTGCGCGCAATCCGGAGCAGCTCCTCCTGGTATTCCTGCGGGCTGTATTCCCGACGGGCAAACTGCTTGGAATCGGAGAAGTTGCCGGGATTGATCCGAACCTTCTCCACATGCTCCGCGGAGTCCAGCGCAGCCTTGGGATTAAAGTGGATGTCCGCCACTAGAGGTACAGAGACATCCTGTTTGAGAAGCTCCGCCTTGATGACGCCCAGGGCCTTGGCCTCCGTGGTGGTCTGCGCCGTGATCCGAACCAAGTCGCATCCGGCCTTCACGAGCGCCTCCACCTGGCGGACCGTGGCCGCCACATCTTGGGTCTGGGTGGTGGTCATGGATTGAATCCGCAGGGGGGCCTCCCCACCGATCGGAAGGGACCCTACCTGCACCGAACGACTCTTGCGGCGAATCTCAGCCTTTACCAAAGAGGCTCCACAATCGGCCGCCGACATTGAACCTCAATAGGTCGTTGTACGTCACCACCGCCAGCAACAGGAGCAGGCACCCCAACCCCACGCGGGTCATCGTCTCCTGAACCCGAATGCTCACCGGCCGGCCCCGCAGCCTCTCCACGCATAGGAAGGCCAAGTGCCCGCCATCCAGAACAGGAATCGGCAGAAGATTGAACAGGCCGATGCTGGTGCTTAAGACCGCGATGAACTGCAGGAGAGATACCACCCCCTGCTGTGCCACGGTCGAGGTGATGTAGAAGATGCCGATGGGCCCCGTGAACGATTCCTTCAGGGAGAGCCCCCCGGTGAGAATGCTCCAAAGGGAAAAAAGGGTCATGCGGGTCAAGAACCAGACTTGGGTTCCGGCCTTCAGGAAGGCTTGAGGCGGAGCGTACCGCTGGGTCCGGGTCTCATCGGAAGGGGTAATCCCCACGATCCCCACCCGGACCTTCGTGCCGAACAGATTGGTCCTCTCCAACACCTTGGGCTGGAGGAGTTGAGGGAATTGGCTTCCCTCTCTCTCGATGGTGAGCGTGACGGAGTCGGGCTGCGCCTGAATCGCCCGCGTCATCTGCTCCCAGCTGTCCACCGGTTTGCCTTCCACTGCAAGGATTCGATCCCCTTGCCTTAAACCGGCCTGGGCCGCGGGGTATGCCGGCATCACCTGGCCGATCTTGGTAGTGTAAACCGGCGCCCCGACGAGAAAGACCACAAAGAAGAGGGAGAATCCCAGCGCATAATTGATGACGGGGCCGGCCAAGACGATGCTGCCGCGTTCCCTGACCGATCGGGCCCGGTATTCCCACGGCTTGGCGGGACGGGTACTCTCTTCCACCTCCCCGGCAAGTTTGACGTAGCCTCCAAAGGGGAGGAGGCTCAAGACGTACTCCGTCCCACCTCTCGTGCGCCGCAGCAGCTGAGGCCCGAAGCCGAAGGAGAAACGCTCCACCTTCACCCCGATGATGCGGGCCATGACGAAATGACCCCACTCGTGAACCAAGATGATGAGGCTTAAGGTCACCAGAAATGCAAGCCAAGGGGTCATCGGGCCTCCTGCGCAATGACGGATCGAGGGTTATGCTGGAGCGCAGTCTTGACCTGCTCGTGCGCCCACCTGTCTGCGTTAAGAATCTCCTGTAACGTCGGATGGGAAACCGGCCGATGCTGCTGAAGAACCTGCTGCAGCAGGGTGGGGATCTGAGTGAATGGCAAGGCATCCTGAAGAAACGCCGCCACGCAGGCCTCGTTGGCTGCATTCAACACCGCCGGCAGGGTGCCTTCTGTCCGGGCAGCCAGGTAACCGAGTTTCAAGCAGGGGAATTTAGATGCGTCCGGCGCCTCGAACGTCAGTTGCTTCAAAGCCACCAGGTCCAGCGCAGGCAAAGAGGAACCCAAACGGTCCGGATAGGACAAGGCATACTGAATGGGGATGCGCATATCGGTGACGGCCAGATGAGCCAGCACGGACCCGTCGATAAACTCCACCATGGAATGGACGATTGCCTCCGGATGCACCACCACCTCGATCTGCTCCACCGAAAGCCCAAAGAGCCAGCGGGCCTCGATGACCTCCAAGGCCTTGTTCATCATGGTCGCGGAATCGACGGTGATCTTCGGGCCCATTCTCCAGCGAGGATGGTCCATCACCTGCGCCTTGGTCAGTCGGCCGAACTGCTCCCGCGGGACGGTCCTTAAAGGACCACCGGAGGTCGTCAGCAGAATTCTCCGGACCTCCCGCAAGGAGTGCCCTTTCAAACATTGAAAGATTGCTGAATGTTCGCTGTCAATAGGCAGCAGGGTTGCCCCATTTTCCCGCGCCTTCTGCACCACCAGCTCACCGGCCATCACCAAAACTTCCTTGTTGGCCAAGCCGATGACCCGGCCCTTGGCAATGGCCCGCAGGGTCGGCTCCAGGGCGGCCGCACCGGTGATGGCCACAACCACCCCATCCACCCCCTCCAGGCCGGCCAGATCAGCCACCCCCTCTTCCCCTAACAGGATTCGGGGCTGCGCGCCATCGAGCCGATGGACAAGCTCGTCACGACGGCCGGCATCCTGAAGGGCAACCACCTTGGGCCGGAATGTCCTCACCTGTTCCGCCAACAAATCCGCACGCCTGCCGGCCGCCAGGCCAACCACCTCAAATTCGCCGGCGTGCTCCTGAACCACCTTTAAGGTGTTGACCCCGATCGATCCGGTGGAACCGAGTATTACCAGTCGCTTCATAACCCTTACGCCCCCACGATAAACTTGCGAACGTAAAAATAACAGATGGGCGATGTGAAGAGGAGGCTGTCCAACACGTCCAGCACTCCACCCATGCCCGGCAGCAGATACCCGGAGTCCTTGGCCTGGCAATCCCTCTTGATCAAAGACTCCGACAGATCTCCCAATTGACCCAGGATACCCAGAAGCAACCCCAAGATCAACAGATGCTGAACGCTCACTTGCCGAAACACATTTTTCAGGGCGAAGGCTGCCCCCAGGCTGAAGAGCAAACCGCCCGCCATTCCCTCCCATGTTTTGGAGGGGCTGATCCGGCGGATGAGGGTATGGCGTCCGAATAAGGAGCCGACGAAATAGGCACCGATGTCTCCCCCCTTGGTGATCAGCAGCAGGAGGGCCACCAGCCAAGATCCGCTCGGAATCGAAGGCCCACTCAGGAAACGAAGCTTGATCAGGAAACTGAAACACCAGGAAACGTAAAAGATCCCAAACAGAGCCGTGGAGACCCCAACGATGGCCTGCGAGCTGTCCGGCCTGCGCAACTGAAGCAAGAACAGGGTGAGGAAGGCCAGGACCATGAAGAACAACTCCCATCCCTTCGTCGGCTCGAAACCGGAATAGATCGAGAGGGGGATGATGAGCCCCACCCCCAGGCCGACCCATCGCTCGATGACGATGCCCTTGCGCTCCACCAGGGCGAAGAACTCGTTCAGCCCCAACCCAATGAAGGCGATGGTGACCGCGGCGAAGACCCAGCGCGGGGCCCAGAAGAGCGCCCACACGATAAAGGCGATCAAGAGGGACCCGGTCAGCAAGCGCGGCCTCAGGTTCGGCGCCCCACCCTTTGTTCGGTCACGCCCCAAATCGTCTCTCCCGGCGCTGGTAATCGCGCAGCGCCTCCATGAGATCCCCCTTGCCGAAATCGGGCCAGAGCTTTGGCGTCAGGTACAACTCGGCATAAGAGATCTGCCAGAGAAGGAAATTGGAAATGCGCTGCTCACCGCTGGTCCGGATGAGAAGGTCCGGATCCGGCTGGCCGTTGGTGTAGAGGAAACGGCTGAAGGTCAGCTCATCCAGGTTGCTGAGCTTCAGCTTGCCCTCTTTCACCTGCTCGGCGACCTGCTTGGCTGCATTCAGGATCTCAGAACGCCCGCCATAATTGAGGGCCAGGTTGAGCAACATCTTCTTGTTGTCCCTCGTCTTGGCCATCACCTGGGACAAGTGCCCCTGTACCTGCTCCGGCAGCCCCTGGAAATCCCCCAGGACGTTGAGCCGGATTTCATTCTTCATGAGATTCAACAGCTCCCGACGCAGGTACTCATTGAGCAGGCGCATCAGGGTGCCCACCTCGTCAGACGGGCGCTTCCAATTCTCCACCGAGAAGGCGTACAGGGTCAGCACCCCAATGCCTACCTCCCTGGCCTGCTCCACGGCGGCGCGCACCGACTTGATTCCCGCCCGATGTCCCATCACGCGGGGCAACCCTCTCGCTCGGGCCCAGCGGCCGTTTCCATCCATGATGATGGCCACGTGGCGCGGCAGCCGGAAGGGGTCCAGTGCAGGTTCTTGGGCTTGCGTCGGGGAGTTGATCAGAGAATTATTTGTACATCTCCAGGGCCTTTGCCTTCTCCATGACCTCCGGTTGTCCTGAGGCCTCGCCCCGGTGGATTAAATCTCGCTCTCGCTTCGTCAGCTTCTTCGGTAAGATCACGATCTCCACGCGCCGGTTCTTCCGCCGTCCTTCGGGATCATCGTTGGAGGCAATCGGGTGGTATTCCCCGTAACCGGAGGCCACCAGCCGATGAGGATCCACTCCCTGCTCCTCCAAGAAATGCAAAACGCTGGTCGCCCGGCCGGTGGAAAGCTCCCAGTTGGATTTCCAGCCGGAATGCACGATCGGCTCGTTGTCCGTGTGGCCCTCAATCCCGACGTCTCGGTCCGGCACCTTCTGCCGAACCACGGAGGCCACCTTCGACAAGCTTTCCTTGGCCCTGTCCCGAAGCTCCGCCTTACCGGAGTCAAAGAGGACCTCCGCGACGAAGGTGAGCACCAGGCCCCGCTCGGCCATCTCCATCTTTACCTGTTTGTCCGCGATCTCATTCTGGAGCTGCTGCTCCAGGGCACGCTGTGCCTCTCGAAGCTGGTCCATCTCCGCTTCCTTCTGCCGGCGCAGCTGCTCCAGCTCGCCGGACAATTCATGGATGCGGCGGACGTCCGTGGGACGGCCGGAATAGAAATTGATCCCACAGCCGGTCAGTGCCAGCGCAAGAGTAACTCCGGTAACTCCAAAAGAAATACCTCGCATGTTCATCTCTCGGCCTCTCTAATCTGCCTGTTTCTTGAAGAATGGCTCCAGTTTGCTCCAGGTCCGAGGTCCCACCTTCCCATCGGCCTCCAAACCATGAGCCAACTGAAAATCGCGAATGGCGGTTCGGCTTCGGGGTCCCAGCCTGCCGTCTGTGGAGCCGGGATCAAAACCGGCTGCCTTCAACGCCAATTGAATCTCCCGGTTGCGCGCCAACTCCCCCTTCGTTGTTGCTGGCTCGGAGGCCGGTGCGGCTGCAGGATCTGAGGCGGTGGAGGCAACAGCGGTGGGGGTCTGTGCCTCTGTCTGTGCCGAGCTTTGAGTTGGCGTGGACGCGTTGATCGCAGCGAGCTCTTCCTGCGGTTGAATCGGTTCGATCTGAATCGTCGGTAATGGTGCGCCTACGGGCGTCGTGTTAAGAGAAGAAGCCACAGATTTCAAGGCCGCCCGCCGGCCCATGCCGTAGCCAAAACTGGTGAGAATCACTGCTCCGCAGATGCCTGCGATCAACCAACCTGACTTGCCCTGGCCCATCATGAAATCCTCCTGGTTCGTTCAGCGATGTAGATTGCACCCGCCTACCGGCGAGCAGGGATTTTGACTGTGGGAAAACTACTCCGCGATTCTAACCCGTGCAGGAAAAACTGTCAAGGGAACTACGCGGCATCACACGCCGAGTTGGTTCAACCGGTCAACCTGCTCGACATTATCCTCCGTAATCGGTTGTGCTCGTTGCCATCCTGTCGGCAAAAGTTCCAATAACTGCTGCCGCAGCCATTGGAGCGTAGAGGCTGTCACCTCGAGAATAACGGCATTCACACCCTCCAGCGTTTCCAGCATCCGACGGGCAAACTGGACCGCGGCAGTCTTGGCCCGTTCCAAGCTTGGGAAGGTCCACCCCTCTAAGATCTGCTCCCGCGGGATCCCCAGCCCCACCATTGCCGCCACCTCCTCCATGCCGGCAGCTACCGCAACAACCCGATTGGGTGGCAGCGTCTTGAGGTTGAGGAGGGCCTGCGTCTGCTCAAGCCCGGCGGTGACCGCGAGGACGTGTGTCAGCCCATCCGGAATCACCGCCGCCACCCCACCCACCGCCACATACCCAACATTCTGATCCTCAATCGCCTCCTCCAAGCCGGCGGAGAGATCGGGAAAAAGATCCCGCCGCCAAAACCTGTGCGTTCGATAATACTCCCCATACGTAGTCAGCGCCTCACGCGCAGCGAGCATTGCGGACTGATGAAGATTTTGTGCCGTAGCCGGAAGCCCCAACAACTCGGCCATACTCTCCAGCATTTTGGCTCCAACAGCGGCCCGATTGAGCAACCGCTCCGGATCATACGCATGGACAGGATCCTGAAGGTCGGGACGGACCGCTCCGATGGCACGGGCTACCGCTAAAGCCGGCTTGAAGGCCTGCTCATCCGATGGAACACGTTCCAATTCTCCGACTCCTTCGGCATAACTCATCGTCAACCGTTGAATGAGTTGCAAGACCCGTCCTTCCTGATCCTCCGTTAATCCCTGCGCTGGACTGCTAGCCGCTACCACTGGAAGAGCCGCTAATGTCTTGTGAAGTGGGCCCCTGATTTCAGGCAGATCTCCATGAACCGGCGGCGAATCCACAGGAAACAATAAGACCACTGTGCGCAGTTCTTGGAACGCCAACTCCATTAACAACAGCCAGACGGGTCCGGAGGGGAGACCCAGTTCGGGATCCAATAGAATGGCGCGTGCTTGCTCCTCTTGCAGACGGTTCGCATTGGCCCCCAGAAATCTGACCACATCCAGCAAAATACTCCGAAGTGCCTTCTTTGCTTCTGGCCAGATAGAGGAATCCACCCTCAAAAGCGGAGGGATCAGGGGAAGCGCTTCCTCCCAATCGCGAATCATCTCCGGACCCAAAACCGGGTTGTCAAAATGCGAACTGACCAGAGCGATGGCTCGTAAGGCCTGAACACGTTGCAGAAGTGACTGAACTTGAGGGGTCCTATCGGCAGCCGGAATAGAGGGGATCTCCGTTAAGATTTCCCGCATCGTCGTCCAGTCTTGAACGTTGTTAGCATTAACCAAGCGGCGCAGGAGTTCGTTCAACCGGGTCTCCAGCGGAGACGCCTCCTCCAGCCCGGCCTTGGGTCCGGACGGAGGTTCTTCTTTCGGTGTAGGGATAATCTGCGTCCGTTCCTCGGTCTTGCGGAACTTCGCATCGATCAAACCCTGCACGAGCTGATGATAAACAGCCTCTGCCTTGGTCTGGATCTCCGGGTCAAACGTTTCGGTACTGGGAGGGAACGCATACGCGGAAAGGAGGAGCGCGGCCTCCTGGCGGCCCATCCGCGCCAACGCATCCATGGAGGCCAGGACAACCTGTTTGGATTCGTCAAAACTCAGACGGGCAAGCAGATGGAAAAGATCCTCCTCGGGGGCCTCCTTGGCATGCTCGCCAAGGACCCGGATCGCCTCCGTACGGAGACCGTCGTTTAGAGCGCCGGACTTCAGCAGCTTCATCAGCTCAGGGGCGCCGCGCAAATTTCCCAGCGCCTCCAGCAGCACACGGCCGAAAAGGGCACGGGCCGGCTCGGTGGTGATCAGACGGGCGATAACGTGATGGACGCTCTCCTCGGAGAAACGAGCTGGCAGGTTCAGATCCCGCAAGCCAGCGGCCGCCTCATACTGCAGCTTGGGACGGCGCGGGTCAAGCAGGAACAGGAACAGCAAACTCCCCACAGGATCGCTGAGCTCCTCTCCCTTCCCAAAGGTCCGCAGCCGGGACAAGAATCTTTCTATGAAAAAACCCAGGTAGTTCTCCATGGCGATCGTGTAGATACCTTCTCGATCCGATCCGCTGTTGGTCGTCGCGGCTGTGAATAGTTCGACTGCGACCGAGGCGTTCTGCACATCGCCCAAACGGCGATTCAGGTCCCGGACCGCCTCCGCAATCCGGGCGCTGTCCCGATCCAGATCCAGCAGGGCAATCTCCCGGATACGCTGCATGATTTTGCTGAAGTCCGGGTAGTAACTCCAGACCTCTCCTTGTATCCGGGGCAGATCGGTGACTGGGTTGTAAAGGAGGGTCAGCTGTCGAATTTTCTTCCCGTCGACGAAGGTCCCGATGCTGGAAGAGAGGTCCCGAATCCAGACCGACCCGTCATCCAGCAGGATCAGCTCTGCATGCTCCCGGGAAACTTTTTCGTCCACTATTTGGACGTCGTTGGAGGAGTCCCGCCCCAACCTGGCTACGGCCAGAAGCTTAGGATTACGAACATCCATCGCGCCGTGAAATGAGATCTCAAGGAACGGCACGAACAGCCGATCCGGCCCCTCGATCTTCTCCCCCGCAATAAAGTAGCGGTTCCCACGCTGGAAGAGGAAATACTTCAGGCCGGCCAATCGGAAAAAGCGGGGAGGATCCAGACGCTGGCCGCCCACCCATGTCCCCGCTTCGGACCCCAGATCCAGCGCTTGAATAGCTCCGCCAAAATCGAGCAGGACCGCCGACTGGCGATCCGAGAACCGCTCGCGGGAACGAATCCCGCTGATCTGAACCATGCTGTGCTGATCGGTTCCTACGATCACCAACGGATAGGCATCCAAGGGAAGATGCCAGAGTTGTTGCGCCGGTTCTTCTCCCGGATTGAAGTATTGCTTGTCGATCCTGAGGTAGTACTCCCCGGCCTGAGCGAGAATCTCGGCTGGAACGGTTCCCAACCGGACCTCCCCGAGGGAGCGCATTACCATCGGGTTGCCCGATGGATTCTCCTCCAGGCCGGATGATTTGGCGGGATCACGGAGGTCCCGTTCAAGCTCCACCTTCAGGGAAAGGGCTGCGGGATCTCCCGGGTAGTCCTTCAGGTACCGCCCGAGCACCTCCATTGCCTGCTGGTATTCCCTGATGTCGTGCAAGATCTGAGCAAAGGCCCTTCCGTCCTCCGGCGCGGTCGGCGGATTTCTCAGCAAAGGTTGAACCAGCTTCTTGGCGCCGCCAAAATCGCCCAATCGATGATGCGCGTGGATGCCGGCCAGCAAGAAACGCAGGTTGAGAGGCCAGTCCCGTTGCGCCGCTTGCTGGTAGAGTTTCACGCTCTCCTCAAACCGACCCAGGGCATCCAGGGTCTGAGTCCGGATGACCAAGGCCTGAAAGTAATCCGGCTGCAGCTTCCGCGCCGCCTCCGTTAGGCGCAGGCTTTCCTCGTAACGACCCAGGAAATTCAGGGTCCTCGCCCGAGCCGTCTGAATCGAAGCGCTGTTGGGTCTTATTCCCAGCGCCTTGCCTGTTGTCTCCAAACTTTCCTCGTACCGCTCGAGACCGTCTAAGGCTTCAGCCCGCAGTTTAT
>JAHFFF010000029.1 GCA_023248095.1 Candidatus Omnitrophota bacterium
GAAATCCCCTTGCCTTCCAACAGCTGGGCTGCCTCCAAAGCCGGATAAACCATGCTCCCCAATGCCACGATCGCCAGATCCGAGCCTTGAACCAGAACCTCTGCCTTGCCCAACTCGATCGGAGCAGATTCTCTGGGCAATGGCAGAGACATCTCCGGAAGGAATCGAAGAACCCCTCCTCTCGGATAACGGATGGCGATGGGCCCCGTGTGTTCCAACGCAAAGGCCAACATGGCATCAAACTCATCCAGATCCCTCGGGGCCATCAGCACCATCTTGGGCAATGGGGTCAGGTAGGCCAGATCGAATACCCCATGGTGGGTGATCCCATCATCCCCCACCAGGCCGGCCCGATCCATGGCAAATACGACCGGTAGATTCTGGATGCAAACGTCATGGATCACCTGATCGTATCCCCTTTGCAGGAAGGTGGAGTAGATGGCCGCCACCGGTTTCAAGCCGCCCCGCGCCAGGCCCGCCGCAAAGGCCACCGCATGCTGTTCGCACATCCCGACGTCGTAGAACTGGTTCGGCAGCTTGCCCGCATATTCCACCAAACCGGTCCCGTCCGGCATCGCGGCCGTGATCGCCACGATGCGGGGGTCCTTCTTCGCCTGCTCGATCAGGCTCTTACCGAACCGCTGGGTGAACGTTTCCGGCGATGGCTTCTTGATGAACTCCCCTGTGACGGGATCGAACGGCGTCACCCCGTGGTACTTCCACTGATTGGCCTCAGCCGGCGCGTAGCCCTTGCCCTTGACGGTGTTGACATGCAGCACCTTCGGGCCCGGCAGATCCTTGATGTGCCGCAGGATCGGAATCAATTGATCGAGGCTGTGGCCATCCACCGGCCCGAAGTAGCGGAATCCCAGCTCTTCGAAGATGATCCCGGGAACCAGCAGGTTTTTCAGTGACTCCTCCAGGCGCTTGGCGGCCCGCAACAATCGGAATCCGAAACGGGGCACCCGGCACATCACCTTCTCCACTTCACGCCGGACCCGGTTGTAGAGCGGATCGGTGATGATCCGGTTGAAGCAATTGGTCAAGGCACCGACAGCCGGGGCGATCGCCATGTTGTTGTCGTTCAGGATAACGAGGAAATCGCTCTTCAAATGCCCGGCATGATTGAGACCTTCCAAGGCCATCCCTTCAGGGAGGGAGCCATCACCAATCACCGCCACCACCTTGAATTTCTCACCACGAAGGTCTCGTGCCTTGGCCAGACCCAAACCGGTCGAGATCGAGGTTCCGCCGTGGCCGATGGTGAACAGGTCGTACGGGCTCTCCTCCCGATGGGGGAAACCGGAGATTCCCTTCCACTGACGTAAGGTTCCGAACCGGTCGCGGCGGCCGGTGATGATCTTGTGGGCGTAGGCCTGGTATCCGACGTCCCAGACCAGTTTGTCTTCCGGGGTGTTGAAGACGTAATGGAGCGCCAGCACCAGATCCACCGCGCCGAGCGGCCCGGCGAAATGCCCGCCCGATTTCGATACCTTATCGATGATGAACTGGCGGATCTCTTGGGCCACCTGAGGAAGCTGATCCTGCCCAAGAGCCCTCAACTCGTGTGGTGAGTCAATCTTTTCCAGTAGCGTAGGCATGGTCCTCAAGAAGTGCGTGTCAGGATGAATCGTGCTAGTTGCCTCAAAGGCTCCGCCCGATGCCCCAGGGGTTCCAATGCGGAGATCGCCGAGTGTGCCAGGGCCTCCGCACGACGGCGGACCGGCTCCTTTCCGGACAGCCGAACAGCCCCATCCTTATCCAGCAGATCATCCACCAGTTGAAAGACCAGGCCGATCTGGTCGCCGTATTTGCAAAGGAGCCGATAGCTCTCCGGCTTGGCTCGGCCCAGCAGCGCCCCAACCCGAACCGAGGCGGAGATCAAGGCTCCGGTCTTGCGCCGGTTGATGAATTCAATCGCCTGCGCATTCAAGCGCCGGTTCGGGATCGCCACATCAGCCACCTGGCCGCCGATCATTCCCTCCGTCCCGATTCCACGAGCCACCTCCTGAATCACCTTCAGATGAACGGAAGCGTCATGATTGGCACGGGTCAACAACTCAAAGGCATAGGTCAACAGTGCATCCCCCGTCAAGATACCGATCGCCTCTCCGAACTTCTTGTGGCACGAGGGCTTGCCGCGCCGGAAGTCATCATCATCCATCGCCGGAAGGTCATCGTGAACCAAGGAATAGGCGTGAATGAGTTCCAGGGCGCAGGCGGCATGCAGGGCATCCGAGGCCTTCCCACCTACGGCTTCACAGGCGGCCAACGCCAGGATCGGCCGGATCCGCTTTCCCTCCCCGAGAACGCTGTAGCGCATCGCCCGGTGGATGGAGATCGGAACCGCCTGGGAGGGAGGAAGTGCCCTCTCCAGGGCCCGATTGATGAGATTTTGGCGCCGTTTCAGGTAGGATTTAAGGTCCATCGATAATTCTATTATTTTACTGTCCGGGCGGGGCGGAGGCAAGCCATTTGAGAACCTCCTCACCACAGGCCTCACCGCTGACCACGGCTGATTCAACGGTGGCCGGCAGGCCGGTGGCGGTCCAATCCCCCGCTAGGAACAGGTTTTCCAGTGCCGTACGAGGACCCGGCCGAAGCCTCTCCGTTTCCACCGTGAGGGAGACCGTCGCCTGCAGCTCCTTGACCCGAGGAAAACAGGACCTCAAATCCTCCATGGCGATCCGGACCAGTTCGTCGTTTGAACGGTCGATGAAATCGGTGGCAGCGCTGATGATGAGGGAGATGTAGTTGGCCTGAACGCCTGCCAGGCGCAGGATCGCCGCCTTGTTGAAGAGCCACTGATACCGGCAACCGATGAGAGCCACAAAGAGGGAATCGGTGAGAGGCTGATTCAGCCAGAGATTGACCGATAGAATCGGGGAAGTATCAAAGGATGGAAGCGCACGGCCCAAGGGTTCTCCTGCCGCTGCCGGATCGGGTAAGATCTTCAGCAATGCCGAAGGAGGAACCGCGCTGATCACCGCATCGGTTTCAAGCTGGGTCCCATCGGCAAACCTCAATGCCCGTACCCGCCTTCCTTGAACCTCCAATCCCTTGACCGGCCGGTTTAAGACCACCCGCCCTCCTCCCTTCTCAATGATCCGCCGAGCCTGCTCCGCATACAGATCGTTTAAACCGACGGCGGACATCCCTAAGCGGGCCTCCCGCTGAGACTGAATCAGGGTAAGGAGAACCCTCTTCAAACCGGCCGCGCAGGCCTTGGCCGGCTGTTCATTCAATGCCGCGACCGTCAGAGGATCCCAGAAGATTGCACGGCTGCGCTTTCCCTGGCCCAGCCGCCTGAGCCAACCCTCCACAGTCTCCCCAATCGGCTTACCATCCATACCCCGCGCCGATTCCAGATCCCGCCAGACCTTCCACAAACGCAGCTTGTCACCGATGGGAAAGCCGGACAGCCTCATCATCCCCAGCAGGAGGTGCCAAGGGGCGGGCAGAAACGGACAATCTAATGTAGAAACCTTTCCTCCCGGCCTGATGAAACTCACCTTCAACCGATCCTGAAAAATCAACCGGTGGCGCGTACCCACCCGATCCAGAAAGGCCAAAGTCCTGGGATAACCGAAGAGGAAAAGATGTTGGCCGTTGTCCACCACCTCTCTTGTTACGGGGTCGGTGAAGGAACGGGCCCGACCTCCGAGACCGACCCTGCCCTCCAAGAGGGTCACCGGCCGCCCGGCATCCGTCAGTGTGACCGCCGCCCGCAGACCGGCAAAACCGCCGCCGATGACGACGATCGGATCGCTCATAGATGGAACAGGCACAACCCCGCCATCCAACACTGCTCCCCGATGGGGATGGAAACCCGGCGGGAAAAGACATCGTAACCGCAGTCCTCAATCCGCTGCAGCAGCCGCGCGTAGATCCGGCCCATGATCCTCGCCGGCAACAGACGGCCCTCTTCCCCGCCCATCCGCAGCGCCTCCGCCGCCTGCTGGAAAAAATTCCGCGCCTTTTCCGTCTGAAATTCCATCACCGCACGGAGTGATTCCGAGAATCGCCCCTCCAGCACCTGTTGCTCGGAACAGCCGAAGCGCCGCAGGTCCTCCAGCGGCAGATAGACTCGACCCTGCTCGGCATCCTCCTTCAAATCCCGCAGGATGTTGGTCAGCTGAAGAGCGATCCCTAAGCAGGTGGCGTAGCGGTCCGTCTCTGGGTGGCGGCAGCCGAATATCCTGACCGAGATGAGGCCCACCACCGAGGCCACGTGTTCGCAGTAGAGCTTAAGCTCCTCAAACGTGGCATACCGCCGGCGATGGAGGTCCATCTCAACACCCAAGATCAGCTTCTCGAAGTATTCCATCGGAATGGAATACCGCCGGCGGACCTCCCTCAGGGCCACCGCGATCGGATGCGTCGGAAATCCCGCCTCGCTGCAGGCCAACTCCTGCCGCCATCGGTTCAATTCCCTCTGCGCCTCCTCCGGGATTGCACCCGCCCGATCCACGACGTCATCCATGGCGCGGCAATAGGCGTAGACCACCTCCATCGCTTCACGGCGAGGGGGAGGGAGCAGCCGGAATGAAAGTGAAAAATGACTGTGAGCTGATTGGGTCAGCCAGCGGCAATAGCGAAAAGCGGCGGAATTCTTCACTTGGAAAAAAACGACCTTGCAAGCAACAGTAATTTATCGGTGGTGGAAAGGGCTGGGCGATGCCGGAAGACGTTGTAGTCGGCCGCCTCGATCCGGTCCAGGATGCTGCGTCCCCCTAAGAGGGTCAGCTTCAATTCCATCCTGAGACCTCCTTTCACCTGCCGGATCAAGGGCTCCCCGGCATCGAACAGCGCCCGGGCCCGGCCCACCAGATCCTTCATGAGAGACCGAACCGCCGGGGTCAGACCCTTAGGGGTCTGACCCCACTGGCTCGAAATCTCTCCGGCCTTCAACTCCTGCTCCGTCACACCATGCTGGTCCAGCAGCGTTCGCGGGATGTACAGGATATCCCGCGCCAGGTCGATCCGCAGATCCTGCCAGTGGTTGGCCATCTGGAGCGCTGTGCAGATGTCGTCTGAACGGGCATGCAGCTGCGGGTCTCGTATTCCGGAAAGGAGCAGAACCAAGCGTCCCACCGGATTAGCGGAATAACGGCAGTAGGTCAACAGCTCTTCCCAATCGGCGTACCGCCGCTTGGTCACATCCATCGTGAAGGCGGTCAGCAGATCATCCAGAAGCTGAACCGGCAGATCGTAGCGCCGCACGGTGTCGGCCAGGGCAAGAAAGATCGGGTGAGAGGAGAGGGTCGTTGCCGATCCGCCATTGCAGCTGGAACGCAGCGCGTTGCGCCATAGGTTGAGCAGCTCCAGGGATCGGCCCCGGTACCGGCCCTCATCGGCGAAGTCATCGGCCGATCGGGCGAAGGCGTAAACCGCCGCCACATGGGGGCGGATCTGCCTGGGCAGCAACCAGGAGGCGACGGGAAAATTCTCGTAGTGGTGAGCCGTCACCCATTCACAGTAGCGATACGCTTCACGCATTGCTCTCCGCAACCTCGACGGTCACGCGAACCTCCGGCGTGCTTCCCTCCGGCAAACGGATGTGTTCCGGCAAAATCAGGTTCACATGCAAAAGGGTGGTCTGCGTAATCTGCGTCAGATCAATCGGCTCCGTGACAAGCTTCTCCGTCTGCTCCGATTGAGCCGCCCGAACCTTCACCCGCAGAGTCGTCGGCTGAACCTTCAGATTCACCAGGTGCAGGTGCGCGGGCAGTTGACCTTGGGTCTGCGTCTCAACGGGTAGGGTGGCCAGCACCATTCGGTGGGCCTCCAGCGTGATCAGATTTGGATCGATACGGTAGACATCCAAGTTGGAGGGCCGCCTCAATTCCTCTTCGCTGATCAGAAACCGCTGAGACCCTTCCCGAACCTTGATCAAGTCGACAGAGATAAGAAGGCTGGAGGGGTTAAGCAGGTTAAAGGCCCTCTGAGAGCCGGAAAGGGTCACCATCGCCTCGAGCGGCTTGAGTCCCTCCAGATACCAATCCGCCGGCAGATTCCGATATTCAACGGGAATCGCAAAGGTCCTTTGAATGGTCTCAGCCCGATAGGACAGCATGAACCAGGTGGTGATGGCCAGAACCGCGGAGAGCACCTTGATCCGAGCATTCTCCTTGAACCACCGCTTCCAGTCGGCCTCTTCATGCCTGGGAAACCTTTCCAGGGTAAAACGTTCCAGTCGATCCTTGAGCTGCGCCACCGAATCCATGAGGCTCAGCTTCCCGTTCTCGGCAACGCTGATGACCCCGCGCTGTTCGGAGACCACGATCACAAAAGAATCCGAACATTCCGAGATCCCCAAAGCGGCCGCATGGCGCGTCCCCAACGTGCCCACCTCTTCCAAATTCTTAGATAACGGCAGATGCGCGCCAAACTTTGAGATGCGATCCCCCTCGATCAAGACCGCCCCATCATGGCCGGGGGAATGGGGATCGAACAGGCTGTACAAGAGAGGCTTGCTGAGCCGCCCATAGAGCGGGATGCCCCCTTCCACATGGCGGTCCAGAGGCTCCCTGCCCCTGATGACGATCAGCGCCCCGACCCGATTCGAGGCCAAGGCGGAGGCCCCCTCGATGAGGGCATCGATGCCCGGAAT
Source organism: Candidatus Omnitrophota bacterium (assembly GCA_023248095.1). Lineage (GTDB taxonomy): Bacteria > Omnitrophota > Gorgyraeia > 1-14-0-20-64-10 > 1-14-0-20-64-10 > JAHFFF01. The sequence continues at coordinate 6,614 of JAHFFF010000029.1, forward strand.
GGGAGCCTGCCGCCGGCGATCTCCCAGCGTTCCCCAGATGGCGATCCGTTCAAAACCCCTGCGAATCTCTTCCTGGAACACCACGATCAGCGCCACCAGCAAGATGGCAAAGATGGCCTGGAAAACCAACGACGTCAGATACAGGTCAAACTTTCGGGCCAAAAAATACAAGAGGGTGAACAGGCAGATCCCGATGACCACCGAGCGGGAGGTGGTCCGCTTGAACCAGATGATGCCAGAATAGATAAAGAAAGAGATGATGGCGATGTCGAAAAAATCGGCCCCGCGGAAATTTCGGCTGAGCTCCTGCAGAAACTGGATCATGGCGTTCATCGTATCATAACCGATGCCTCATACACCTGCCGACCATCCCCACACTCCGGCCGATTGCTCCTAGCCTGCATCAAGATCTTGAGGAACTCCGACTCGAGGGGATCGCCGAAAAGCTCCTCCGCCAACTGAATGGCCCGCGCGGCGTACTGCAGAATCTGCACCGCCTCAATCCCCGAGATGTCGTTGAAGAACCACCCGCAGCTGGTGTACATCAGCAGGGCCTGCCGCTGAAGCTCCAGCAGCTTGAGTGCCCGATCCCTCTCCATCTTCTCCAAGGGCCGAGCCGCCTGCTCCTCCAAAAAACGCTGCGCGCCCTCCGGCGATCGCTCCAAGATCAGCTCGATGGATCGATCCCGGGCGGCCCAAGGGTCCTTGAAGATTCCCGCCGCCGCCTGCTCGAAGCGGGGCGCCACGGAATCCCGCAGCCAATCCAAGGCATCCCGGAGCGGGGTCCTCCAGGACTGATTCCAATCGGCAGGCGCCCCCGCGTTGCATCCGCAATCGCTCCACCAGCGATCGACCCCGTGGGTACAGCTCCAGGAGCTCTTCTCCACGATCTCCACCTCGTGTGTGGCAGGATGCCTTTCAAGATGCTCCCCATAGTTGGTCAATCGGGCCGGCCCCCCCGCCTCGATCCGGCGGATCGCCTCAGCCAACCCCTGATCCCCGCCGGGGAAATGATGCCCGTACGTTTCTCCATCGGAGGCGATGTGGACCAGCTGAGGGCCGGCGGCCTTCCCCGAGAAGGCCCCCAGCAGCTTCTTGGCAAAGATCTCACCCTGAGTCACAAGTTTCTCAAAAGCCACGGCGCGCGAGAGGGTCCCCTGATAAAAGAAGAGGTGGATCTTCCGACCCGACGGCAACCGCAGTAGGTAGGCCTGGCTCGGATCGATCCTTTCGCCACTGACCGAATGCCAGGAGCCGCTGCTTAATGGACGCACCCGTCCCGCCTGATGGGGAGCCAAGACCGTGAAGAGGATCCCCCGCTCGGCCAAAATCTCCAGCGTCTCCAGATCCACCGCCGTCTCCGGGAGCCACATCCCCTCGGGCCTGCGGCCGAAGCGAAACTCGAAATCCCGGATCCCCCAGGCCACCTGGGTCACCCGGTCCCGATGATTGGCCAACGGAAGGATGATGTGGTTGTAGGCCTGAGCCATCGCGGAGCCGTGCCCCGAGAAATTGCCGCGGCTCTCCTGGTCGCTCCTTCGGATCGACTCGTACACAGCCGGGGCCTTCCGCTCCAGCCAGGAAAGAAGGGTGGGCCCGAAATCAAAGCTGATCTTGGCATAGAGCCCTAAAGCGGCGAGGGGGCCGTAACACTCGGCCGTGATCCGCTCGTTCCAATCGTGGTACGGATGGGCCGAGGGCTGAGCCTCAACCTCCTCCAGCCAAGGATTCTCTCTCGGCGGCTGGTAGAAATGGCCGTGGATGCAGATGAGCTGATCAAGGGGAGCCATCTACATAATAGCTACCCATTCGTCGGTCGGTGAGTGGCCAGAATGCGCCCGGTTGTATCTCAGTTCGAGGGGCGGGTAAGGTAATAAATGCTGTAGATGAAGAAGGCAATTACCCAAGTGTAAGTAGACCATAGGGATCTCCGAAGCCCTGATAAAATATTTCCGGATGTTGTAAAAGAACTAATTTCAGCCATCCCAATCAACAATATCATCATTGAAACAATTACTAGACTCGCCACCCGCGTCCATTTCTTCTTTTTTAATATCAGCATGCCTGTGGTCCCACATCCTGCTGAAAACTTAATCAGATTTAATATTACAGTTCCCTTTGTTACTGATGACGGAGGACTATTGGGAGGATTACCTGAAATGAGGACGGGAAATATGAGAAGGAAAGAGAAGGCGCTAAGAATCAAAAAAGCTCGCGCTAAATTAAGGACGCCTGCTGGCTCTTTTTTTTCGCTCACCGGAAATTCTCCTCACACAACTTGCACTTCGTAAGATCTACACAAGGTTCGATTCACTTTTAGGCAATGGCTTTGTAGAATTGCGCAGACATGGTGTCTTTCAGCAACGTGATATCTTTTGAGAATTACTTTTGGGATAACGCTCGTGCTCATTTGTCTGAATATCGGCCTCATTATTCCACTAGGGTATACACTTGTCCATCTTGGAACATGCTGTCTCATCCTTTCAGGAAGAGGACTCCCAGCGGCGGCAAGGAAAGCCGAAGGGAATTGGGGCGCCCATGCGAACCCTCCGGAAGGGACTCCACCCTTCCCAGATTCCCCCAGCCGCTGCCTCCATATTCCTTCGCGTCGCTGTTGAGCAGCTCCCGCCAGGTCCCGCCCCGCGGGACCCCCATGCGGTAGTCCACACGAGGCACCGGTGTAAAGTTGCAGGCGATCAAGATCTGTTCCCTCTCTTCCCTGCCCTTGCGCAGAAATCCCAAAACACCTTGATCCGCATCATCGCAGACCACCCATTCAAATCCGGCCGAGTCGAAATCCAGCGCATTCAGGGCCGGCTGCTCCTGATAAAGCCGGTTGAGATCCTGCACCCATCTCTGAAGGCCGGCGTGCGGCGCGTACTGCGTCAGATGCCAATCCAGGCTTTCGTCATGCTGCCACTCCCTCCACTGTCCGAACTCGCCCCCCATGAACAGCAGCTTCTTCCCCGGTTGCCCGAACATGTAACCCAGCAGCAGTCGCAAGTTCGCAAACTTCTGCCAGTCGTCGCCGGGCATCTTGGCTAACAAAGAGGCCTTACCATGCACCACCTCATCATGCGAGAGGGGCAGGACGAAATTCTCCGTGAAGGCGTAGAGCATCCGGAAGGTCAAGGTATTGTGGTGAAACTTCCGATGGGCCGGATCCCGGCTGATGAACTCCAGCGTGTCGTGCATCCAGCCCATGTCCCACTTCATCCCGAATCCCAGCCCCCCCATCGTCGTCGGCCGTGAGACCGCGCCCCACGCGGTGGACTCCTCCGCGATCGTCTGCACGTCGGGGTAGTTCCGGTAGATCTCCTCGTTCAAGCGGCGCAGAAAGGCAACGGCGTCCAGGTTCTCCCGGCCGCCGGTGGGATTGGGCGTCCATTCTCCCGGCTTTCTCGAGTAATCCAGATACAGCATCGAGGCCACCGCGTCGAGGCGCAGCCCATCGGCGTGGTACTTATCCAACCAGAACAAGGCGTTGGAGATCAGGAAGGATCGCACCTCATCCCGCCCGTAGTTGAAGAGATAGCTGTTCCATTCCGGGTGCAGCCGCTTCTGGGACTCCGCGTGCTCATACAGGTGAGTCCCATCGAAGAAGGCCAGGCCATGCTGGTCGGACGGGAAATGGGAAGGAACCCAATCCAGGATCACCCCGATCCCATTCTGGTGGAGGTGATCCACCAGGAACATGAAATCCTGCGGAGTCCCAAACCGGCTGGTTGGGGCAAAATACCCTGTGACCTGATAACCCCAAGAGCCGTAGAAGGGATGCTCCATGACCGGGAGGAGCTCCACATGGGTGAAGCCCATCCGCTTCACGTAGTCGGCCAGCCTCGGCGCTATCTCCCGGTAGGAAAGGGGCCGGCCACCCTGATCCGGGGCCCGCATCCAGGAGCCCAGATGCAGCTCGTAGATGGACATGGGGGCCTGCAGGCTGTTCCTATGACGTCGACCCGCCAGCCATTCTTCATCCGCCCAAGCATAGTCGAGATCCCAAATAACCGATCCGGTCTTGGGCGGAATCTCGTGATAAAAACCAAAGGGATCCGCCTTGTCCACCCGGTAACCGTTGTAGCGGGAGACGATGTGATACTTGTAGAGCTGTCCCTTACCAACACCGGGCACGAACCCCTCCCAGATGCCCGACCTCTCTCTGGGCCGCAAAGGGGTACCCTGCCGGTTCCATCCATTGAAATCGCCGATGACGTAAACCGCTTCGGCGTCCGGCGCCCATACGGAAAAGAAGGTTCCCTCGACCGACCCTTCCCTGCCTGGATGGGCTCCGAGCTTGTCGTACAGTCGGACGTGCGATCCCTCGTTGAAGAGGTAGAGATCCTCCGGGGTTAGGATCGTTCTCTCAAGCACCGAATCTCCTCCAGGGCCCGGATCACCTCCGGCATACGAGCAAAAGATTCCAAATCGTAACGGGCCTTGCGGCGCCAATTGGGCCGCTCTCTTCCGGTCGTCCCAGGCACATTGTGAGGTTGCATCTCACCCCACAGATCCTCTAAGGAAACCAGCAGCAGCCGCACTGAGCTGGCGCTCAAGAAGGCATGCAGCCCCCTTGTCACCGAGACGGCCGAGTCATCGAAGGGACTCAGCCAGCCCTTTCTCCTCAAGAAACTCAATAAGGCCTTTTTCAACCTCCCTTCCCTCCGTTTCCTCCCTCCCCAGAAGGCGGCAAAGGGAGGCATGTCATGCGTATTGAGGCTGGCCACGGACTGGGCAGGAACGCTACGGAGCGGCCGGCGCGGATCCGGGCGCAATTCATACTGTACCACAAACATCCCGTTCCATCGGTGCCGCGCAAGGGCCGAATTGACCTCCGGCGGCACCGTGCCCAGGTTCTCCCCCACGAGTGCGCACCGGTTCCGGTGCGATTCCAGGCAGAGGATCCCGTACAGCTCCTCAGCCGGATACCGAACGTAGACCCCCTCCGTTGCCGGAAGCCCCTGCGGGATCCAAAAGAGCCGATGGAATCCCATCACATGATCAATCCGAAGCCAAGAGGCATACCGCATCGAATGGCGCAGGCAGGCAATGAAATAACCGTAGCCCCGCTCCCGGATCTTTTGGGGATGGAGCGGCGGGAATCCCCAATCCTGTCCCCGGGTGAAAAAGGTGTCCGGCGGGGCTCCCGCGGTGGCCTTCTGCGCAAAGGATTCCTGCTCCCGCCAGGCATCGTAACCGTCGGGATGGACCCCCAGGGGAAGATCAAAATACAATCCCACTCCAGCCCCTTGCGCCCGTTTGGAAAGCTGCTCCATCTGCTCGTGCGCGAGCCATTGCACGTATCGATGGTAGCGCGCGATCCTCTCGGGATACTCGCCCGACCGAATCCTGCTCCCCGTCATGGAGGCGGGCCATCGGTGCCACGATGGCCCGGTGGTTTCCAACACCGCCTGAAAGCGGCTGTAATCCTCCAGCTGAGGATGCAGGCGAAGGAAACGTTGGAAGGCATCTCTCCTCGGAGAGGGTTTCGAAAAGAAGGCCCCCGCCAATTTCTCCAGAACCTGTCTCTTCAATCTCATCTGACGCCGGTAATCCACCAGCGAAGCCTGTTGAAGAGCCTGCGTCTCCCGTTGGAAACGAGCAGAATTCATCAAGGTCCCAGCCGCCTTACACCGCCTCAATTCCGGGATCCGGGCCAAATCCAGCCAGAACTCATTCCAGAAGAGCCGGCTCACCGGCGCATAGGGGCTTGGATCATACGGCCGCTCCAGAAAGAGGGGCAGGAGCGGCAGTGTGCCCATCGCCTTGCACCCTCGCTTCCCTGCCCACCTGAGAAGATTTCCGAGGTCAGAGAGATCCCCGGCACCGCAACCGTTCTGCGAATGGAGGGCATACAGCGGCATGAATAGACCCCACTGCCGCCGGGAAAATCCAGATGGGCCCGGATAGCTGATCTGCGGTGAACAAATGAGAAGGCTCTCGCTCCTCTGTCCATTCAACTCAAACCGGAGGCGATGGTACCCAACAGGCAGTCCTTTCGGAAGGACCACACCCTTCGCCACATAGCGAAGGCCATCCACCTCCGCCCGCTTGTGGATGGGCACCCGATCCAAAGGAACATTCCAGATCCGATGCCGCCCCGATTCCAGCTCGAGCCCGCAGAGAACCGAGTCGTTCGCCGCCTCCGCCGGAAGACGCAGCTCCACCTTGGCCACTGAACCTTGCCAAACCACGACGACAGGTTCCACCGCTCGGCTCCAAAAGGCCTGCTCTCTTCGAAGAATGGCCGTAGGCACATCTGCCAATGATCGAAGCGGGAGATCCAGAGTCCGCAGCACCTGCAGTAAGGCCCCGGCCGAGGCGAAACGACGACGTCCCCCCATGTCCAGATAGGAGGTCTGAACATGGCAGAGTTGGGCAAGCCGTTGAAGATCAGACAGCGTGGGAGATTTCAGCTTTTCTCTTCCAGAAGGTGCAGGATGCCCCTCAGGGGAATCTTGACCCAATCGGGACGGTTATTGATCTCGTACTGCAGCTCATACAGGGCCTTCTCCAGAAGGTAGGCGCGCAGAAGCAGCCGCAACTCCACCGGCTCCTTGGGCAGAAAGGACCCTTGGGAAGCGATCGCCAGATAAGATTTCAGGAAGGTGGCCGATACCCAAAACCGCCAGAATCGGGCCCAGGAAAGCAGCCGCACCTGGTCCTCCGGGCGAACGGGGTTTCCGGCATCTCGGGCAAAGAGGGCGGCATAGGCCGCATAGTGGAAGGATCGCAACATCCCCGCAACATCCTTCAGCGGGGACCGTTTGATCCGCCTCTCTCCCAGGGGCCTTCCCGGCTCCCCCTCGAAATCGATGATCACGAAATCCTTTCCGGTGTACAGCAACTGGCCCAAATGGTAATCCCCGTGGCACCGGATCCGCAACGCGTTGATCCTCTGATGCAGCAGGGTCTCAAATATCTGCAGGACCAGTTTTTCCTGCTGGAGAACCCTTTTCGCCTCTTCCCCTGTCTCCTCCGGCAACGCAGGCTGCTGCCTTCTCAGAAGGTGGAAGGCTCGAACGGAAGCGCTGCGCATCAATTGATAGATGGAACGCTGGTACAATTCGGTGAAAGGCTGCGGGGCAAAGCTGGGATCTTTCGAATCGCTGCTTAACGCCAGGTGCAATTGAGCCGTTCTCTCTCCGAGTGTGCGAGCCGAATCCAGGTAGGGAGCGATCACCTCCCGGGCAAAATCCGGGGCCTCCCCTTGCGCCAGCTCCAGGAGGGACCCCGTCGGTAGATGGGGTTCTCCCTTCTTGGGCGCCCTCGCCAGAACCGTTTCAAAATATCGACCCAGCACATCCAGGGTGAAGGTCCAGGCGTCCCCCTCGTTAGGCACGAATCGCTGCAGCACCGCCAGCGTGATCGGTTCGCCCCCATCGGGACAATACTCTAAGGAGCCTGCCAAGGAGGGGCAATGGGCGAAGGTGGTTCTCTCAGAAAGAAAACGCCCGATCTCCAGCTCCGGGTTGACTCCCTCACCGATGCTGCGGTAGACCTTCAGGATCCATTGGTCGCCGTAGACCACCGAGGTGTTGCTTTGCTCTGACATCACCAGAGAGGGCTTCAGGGTTCGCTGGCTGGGCGCGCGCGACTTCCGGAGCAAGGAGTTCGATTGGGCCAAAACCTCTCCCGTTTCCAACTTCAACCGCCGGCGGCGGGCCAAGATCGCCAGAACGGACCGGCAAAATGTCCTATCGCCCAGGGCGTCGAATAGGATCCCGTCGCTCTCCGCTCCCCCATCGGC
>JAHFFF010000177.1 GCA_023248095.1 Candidatus Omnitrophota bacterium
CCGCCGGGTGGGGCACGGTGGGACCTTGGATCCGGCGGCGACCGGGTTGCTGATCCTGCTGCTGGGGCAGGCCACGCGGCACGCCCGCCATCTGCTGAGCGCCGACAAGACCTATCTCTCAACCCTTCGTCTCGGTCAGAGCACCGATACGCAGGATGGCGAGGGCAAGATTTTACAGACGCGCGAGGTGGGCCCGCTCACCCGCCAGCAGATCGAGGAGGTTTGCTCCCGTTTTCAGGGTGAGATTGAGCAGGAGGTCCCGGCTTATTCCGCGGTCCGAATCCAGGGCAAGCGTTTCTATGATCTGGCGCGTGCCGGCAAGAGTGTACCGCGCCGGGTTCGAAAGGTCACGGTTCACCATCTGAAGGTGCTGGAGGTTCGGTTGCCGGAGGTGGATCTGGAGGTGACCTGCTCCAGCGGGACCTACGTGCGGACCCTCTGCGCCGATCTCGGTGCGGCCTTGGGCTGCGGCGGGCATTTGAGCCGGCTTTGCCGGACCCATGTAGGTCCCTTCTCCCTCCAACAGGCTGTCAAACTGGAACAGGTTGGGCCGGAACAGGTTCTTCCCCTCGAACGACTTTCGTGGTCATTCTCCGCGGCATCCCCCGCCGTCCGCTGAACCTGCGTGCCCCGGTGGCCGCCATCGGGATTTTCGACGGAGTGCATCGGGGCCATCAGGTGATTCTCCGAAAGGCCGCGGTCCGCGCGGGGGCCTGCCGAGGGACTCCCGTCGCCATCACCTTTTATCCTCATCCCTGCACTGTCCTTCATCCGCAGGCTGTTCCTCCGCTGGTTCTCTCCTTGGAACAACGCCTGCGCTGGTTTGCGCGGTGCGGGATCCGGGCAACGGTAGTGGTTCCCTTTACCCGTGCCCTCTCACGATGGTCCCCGGAGCGATTCGTCAAGCATCTCCTGGTGGACCGCCTGCAGGTGCAGGAGGTGGTGGTGGGCCATGATTTCTGTTTCGGCACGAATCGATCCGGCACGGTGGAAACCCTTCGGCAGTTGGCGGCCCGATACGGGTTTAAGGTGCGCGTGGTCCAGCCTGTTCTCCGAAACAGAGAAAGGATCTCCTCCCGTCGGATCCGTGAGTTGATCCGGCAAGGAGATCTAGCTCAGGCTCAGCGCATGCTGGGCCGGCCGGCTGGCGTAGTTGGAAAGGTGATCCACGGCGCAGGCCGGGGCGGGAAACTCGGATTTCCCACCGCCAACTTGAAGCTGGAAGCCGGCATACTCCCTCCCGTTGGAGTCTACGCCGTCCGTACCAGGTACCGATCCCGATGGGTTGCGGGAATGGCGAACATCGGCTTCCGCCCCACCTTCCGGGGACAGACCCCGCAGGATGATCTCTCAGCGCGTGAGCCGCTCTTAGAGGTCCATCTCTTTGGGCAGCGGCGGTCTCTCCATGGAAAACGGCTGGAGGTGGAATTTCACAAGCGGTTGCGGGCGGAGCGTCGATTCCGATCACCGCAGGCCCTGGCGCGGCAACTCGCCCGCGATGCCACCCGAGCCAAAAGATTTTTGCGTTAGACTCTCATGGAGGTTAGAATGTTGCAGGACTCGCAATTTCACAGCCAATATGAGGAGATGTCGATGAGAAGAGCAAGGTTGCTATGGGTATTGGCCCAATTCTCGTTTCTTTTGACTTTCTTTATCGTCCCGGCCTGCGCAGAGACGATTGAGTTGGTGACGTACTACCCGGCTCCCTCTACACCGGACCAGCACCTGCGCAGTCTGACGGTGGGTACACCCTATGCGACGGTGACGCCGAACGATGGGCAGGCCTTCATCTATGATTCGGTGGGGATCGGAACGACCAGCCCGCTGGGCCCCTTGCACGTGGCGGGGTTCAACGATCAACTCAGCAGCGTGATCTTCGAGCCGGGCCAGGATACCGGGGTCGCGGGAACGCCGGATTTGCGGGTGGGGATTGGGCCGGGATTTACGGTCGTGAGTCCTCCGACCCAGCGTTTAGAGGTCAAGGGGAACGTCTACGCGAACGGGGGCTCCGCTGGAACGGCGTTGTTCATGGCAAACCGCAGTGACAATGTGAATTTCTACAACGGCCTGCAGTTGCTGACGGCTGGAGCGGTAAAGTGGACGATTGGATCTCGACCAGGGGGAACGGAGGATCTGCGCATTTTTTCGGATGCAGACAATGCGGTTCGGCTGTCCATCCAGCAGGGGAGCGGGAATGTGGGGATTGGAACAACGGCGCCAACAGGGTATTTGCATGTAGCGGGACCGGACAATGCCGCCAGCAACGTGCTGTTCATGCCAGGTGCAGGAACAGGGACGTTGAAGGTGGGGATCGGGACAACAAATCCGCAAGGGGATCTGCATCTAGCAATTCCTGGGACTGCGGCCAATCCCAACGCTGATTTTCTGGTGGAGCGGACAGGGGCAAACCCATCGCTGGTGCAACTGGTGGCAGCGCCGGATCTGGGTGTGGTGGGTACCGCCTCCAACGACCCGCTGGCGATTGCCACGAACAATCAAACGAGAATGACGATCAGTGCAGCCGGCAACGTCGGTATCGGCGTGTCGAATCCGAGTATGACGTTGGAACTCCCAGCGTACGGCAACATCCGGATTGGGTCGTCCTATTATGGGGGAGACAGTACCTACACTCATATAGGGCATAATGGCTATTGGTCGGGTGCGTCGGGCTGGTTCTTTCCGGACACTTCCCAATGGTCCTCCTTGCTGCAGTTAGTCAACGGTTACATGATATTCTACAATCGGCCACCGAATACCATGGCGCCGAGTTCTGGTGGTTGGTATCAGAGGTTCTACGTGTCACCTGACGGGGGTGTTTACCATCATGGCTTGGTAGACCTTTCCGATAGACGGCTAAAGAGGGCCATTTTTCCATTCACCAACGCATTAGAGCGGATTTGCCAGCTTCAAGGGGTGAATTTTCGTTGGAAGGACCCAACCCTAGGTTCTTCCATTCAGCTGGGATTGGTGGCCCAGGAGGTAGAGAAGATCTTTCCGGGGGCCGTGAGGTCTGACCGGCGTGGTTTGAAGGGGGTGGATTACAACCAACTGACCGCTGTCTTGGTGGAGGCGGTCAAGGAATTGAAGGCTAAAAACGAGAAGCTTGAAGAGAGATTGCGTGCTGTTGAGAAAGCGACGGCCGATCATCGATGATGGATGGATTTAAAACGCTTTACAGGCCCGACGGCGGATGGTATAGTTTTTTGGAGTAAACAGTGACGATGGCTTTAGTTAAGGAGAAAAAGGACAAATTGATCGAAGGTTTCCGGGTACATGGGACCGATACAGGATCGGCACCGGTTCAGGTAGCAATTCTGACCGAGCGGATCAATCTGCTCACCGAGCATTTCAAGGTCCACCGGAAGGATCACCATTCCCGCAGGGGGCTCCTGAAGCTGGTCAGCCATCGGCGAAAACTGTTGGAGTACCTCAAGTCGACGGATCAGGACGAATACAAAAAGGTTCTCGACCGCCTGAATCTCCGGAAATAGCCGGAATTCTCCCCGAACAACGAGCAACGTAACTTTACCCTTCATAGGAGGTCTGGTGTGACGACCGATTCTAAAG
>JAHFFF010000178.1 GCA_023248095.1 Candidatus Omnitrophota bacterium
ACCCTCCGCGTTCAGAATGGCAGCCTGCCGATTGCCTTCTGCATTGAGGATCGCCGCCTGTCTGCCCCCCTCGGCTTTTAAGATCGCCGCCTGCTTTTCTCCCTCGGCTACCGTGACGTTCGCCTGCTTCTGGCCGTCCGCCTCCAGCACCGTGGCGCGCCGGTTGCGCTCCGCCGCCATCTGCTTATTCATCGACTCCTGCACATCCTTTGGAGGAGAAATCTCCCGGATCTCCACGGAGGTCACCTTGACGCCCCAGCGCTCGGTCACCTCATCCAGCTTGGTGCGAAGCACCTGGTTGATCTGCTCCCGCTTGGCCAGAACGTCATCGAGCGGGATATCGCCTACGACGGCGCGCAGGGTCGTCATTGCAATATTCATGGCAGCACCGGCATAGTCTTTGACCTGGATCACCGTCGTAGCGGGATCCACTACCTTCGAGTAAATCAGGAAGTCGATGGAGATGGGGGCGTTATCCTTGGTGATGCAGGTTTGCCGCGGAATCTCCAGGTAGGTCTCCCGCAGGTCCACCGTCACCGGCTGATCGATGACCGGGACGATGATCACCAGCCCGGGCCCCTTGGCTCCGATCAGCCGACCGACCCGAAGAACGACAATGCGCTTGTAATCCGGCACAATCCGGATCATGGAGAGCAGAAGCACAAATCCAATCAGAATGAGTACCGACAAAATGGACAACGGAACCATTAAGGATCCTCCTTCACCAGTTCAACGTGAACGGTTAGCCCTTCCAATCGAATCACCTTTACCCGATTCCCTTTATGGACGGGGTGCGCAGAGCGAGCCTGCCATTCCTCCCCTTTGACGTGAACCAACCCCTGCGGTTTCAAATCGGTCTTGGCCACCCCTTCCGCGCCGATAAGCCCTTCGACGCCGCTGGTAACCTTCCTCTTGAGGGCGCGGATCGCCGCACCAACCACGCCCAAAAAGAAGGCCGCAGTCAGGGTGGTGGCAGCCCCGATGGTTCCCCAAGCAAGACGCAGATGGGGAATCCGGGTCGCCGGAAAAAGAAAGAGAGAACCCAGGACGAAAGCAATGAGCCCGCCGATGGTAAGAGCCCCGTAGCCGGGAAGCTTGATATCGGCGATGAAGAACAACAGCGACAGGCCGATCAGGGCGATGCCGCCCCAGTTGACCTCCAGCGTCTCCAACCCCACCAGCGCCAAGACCAGCAGGATGGCCCCCAGTACCCCGGGGAAAACTGCGCCCGGGGTGGCCAGCTCGTAGATGAGCCCATAGATTCCCAGCAGAAGCAGGACGTAGGCTAAGTTCGGATGGGCCAACTGCTGCAGCCCGCTTTCCATCGCGGACATCTTGATCACCCTTCTGGCCCGTCCCTCGACGGCTAGGGTGGATGTTCCAAAGATCGTTTTCACGGGATGCCCGTTGGCCTGATGCAACAGATCGTCCAGGTCCTTGGCGATGAAGTCGATCACTCCCTGCTGCTTGGCCTCCTCCGCGCTGGAGGAACGGCTCTGCCGGACCACCGCCTCCACCCATTCCAAGCTGCGGCCCCGGTCCTCTGCGATGGAGCGGATGTAGGCCACCGCATCGTTGGTCAGCTTCTCCTCCATCGTCGAGGGCTTCTCTCCCTCTTTCTTCGGAGCCTCATCCGTTCCTCCTCCGATTCGAACCGGATGGGCGGCCCCCATGTTGGTGCTGGGGGCCATCGCCACCAGGTGCGCCGACATCGCGATGAAGGCGCCAGCGGAGGCAGCCCGCGCACCGGGCGGCGCCACATAGACGATCACCGGAACCGGCGAATCCAGGATCGCCTGCACAATCTTGCGCATCGAGCCGTCCAGTCCACCGGGAGTGTCCAGCTCAATGACCACCGCGGAGGCCTGTTCCGCCCTGGCCTGCTCCAAACCCCGCATCACGTAACGGGCCACCGCCGGATTGATGGCGCCGCTTACTTGCAGGACCAAGACAGGGTGGGAATCTTCAGCGGCAGAGATGGAGAAAGGGTGACAAGACAATAGAAACGCTAGAACTGCTATTGTCTGAATTACACAACGGTAGAGATGTTGGAAAGGCCGCCGTCGTGGGTGGGGATGAGCAGGCCTGGGTGGCCCGAGCGGGCACGGTTCCCCGGAGAGCTGAAAGATTGGGGAGAGCGAGGGCCATCGACAGTCGCCGGCCGACGGATAAGGAGGCCACGGTTGGCGACGCCGGCGAGACGGTGAGCCGGCAACGGACAGCCACGCTGGGGCTGTCCGCGTCCTGCGAAACCCTACCCGAGACGGCGGCCAAACATGTAAATCCGATGTACTAATCTTCATCTCACTACAAGGACCTCCCCTGCCGATACTGATTCTACCAGTCCGCTGTCCGTGCGCACAAGCAACGCTCCGTTACGATCGACATCCACCGCCTGGCCATCCAAATGGCGCCCCTCCAATGCCACTCGGATCCGCCGACCCAAGAAGCCGGCGAACCCGCGCCAGGCATCCAAAATCGGCTCAATCCCCTGTTCAAGGAACTCTGCGTAGGTCCGGTCAAACTGGACCAACAAGGTCCGGGCCAATTCCAACCGATCCACTCGGCTGCCCAGTTCGTTTGCCAACGAAGTGGCATAAGCCGGCAGATGTCCCTTGGCCGTGTTCACGTTGATTCCCACACCGATGACGATGTAATTGATTCGATTGAGTTCGGCATTTAACTCCGTCAGGATTCCAGCCACCTTCCGGCCTTCCACCAATAAATCATTCGGCCATTTGATCTCAGGCTTCAATGCGGTGGCCTTCTGGATCGCCCTGGCCACCCCCACTGCCGCCATCAGCGTGATACTGGAAACCTCGGAAAGTTGAAGCGGGGGACGCAGGATAAAGGAAGCGTAGATCCCCTTGCCCTTTGGAGAGATCCAGGTCCGTCCCATCCGGCCCCGCCCTTTGCCCTGCCCCTCCGCAACCGCCACGGAGCCCTCCGGCTCCCCGGCGGCCGCCAGGCGATGCGCGATATCCATCGTGGAATCGGTCGTATCGTAGGCATGAATCCGCTTGCCGATCCGCCGCGTTGCAAGATTCCACGTCAGCTCCTGCGCCGTCAACCGGTCCGGGATGCCGACAAGCTGATATCCGCTGTGCGGCTGGGCGAGGATCTTGTATCCCTCGGCCCTCAGCTTCTCGATCTCCTTCCAGATCGCCGTGCGGGAAACGCCGACGAGCCGGCTGAGCTCCTCCCCGGAGACAAACTCTCCCTGCCGGCTCTTCAACGCATTCAGGATCGGCTCTTCCATCATCGAGCGGCTTTCACCTTGTTCAGGCGCGACAAGTACCCGAATCCAATGATCAGCGGACCGGCTAACACCGGTGAGATGATCCGACCGTCTTCAAAAAATATGAATACCCATGTCTTTAAACTTAAGACAGAACTGGCTGAGAAGATCTTGTGAAACTCCCGGTGGAAGAGGAGGTTGATCCACCCTCCTAACATGCTGATG
>JAHFFF010000179.1 GCA_023248095.1 Candidatus Omnitrophota bacterium
CAAGCCCAGCTTGAGCTCTTTCGAAGAGCACGTGAAGCTGTAGAACCAGGGGTCACCATACCAAGGAGGGGTTGATGGCGATTGTCGTTCGAATACCTACACCGCTGCAAAAGCTCACCGCTGATAAAGGAGAAGTCTCTGCCGATGGGGCTACGGTTCAGGATCTGCTTCAGGATTTGGATCGCCAGTATCCGGGGCTCAAAGACCGCCTGTGCGATCCGAACGGGCGTCTGCGGCGGTTCGTGAACGTGTACGTCAATGAGGAGGATATCCGGTTCCTGAAGCAGGAGTCCACCCCTCTCAAGGACGGGGACGAGGTCTCCATCATTCCGGCTATTGCAGGAGGACGAGATGCCTAAAAGAGTAGTGCATTTAATCTTCCCGCAGAGTCAGATCAAAAAACCGGTCATCTACACCATGGCCTTGAAGTGCAAGGTGATCCCGAACGTTCGCCGGGCCAAGGTGACCGAGACGGTGGGGGAGATGGTTCTGGAACTGGAAGGGACGAAGGAGAACCTGGAGAAGGGAATTCAGTTCCTCCATCGGCAGGGCATCAAGGTCGAGCCTGTCGTCGGCGACGTCATCGAATAGCGCCCTGCATGGAGGTTCCTCCTCCGGAAGATCAGGCCCTCCTCGCCGGCATTGCGGACCGGGACCCCGAGGCGTTCCAGGCGCTCATGGAGCGTTATGGACGGCCGGTCCTCAACATTGCCTTTCGTCTCCTGAACAGCCGTCCTGACGCCGAAGAGGTTGCGCAGGAGGTTTTCTTTCGCCTCTATCAACAGCCTCCCCGCCTGGATCCTTCTTCCAAGCTGTTTACCTGGATCTACCGAGTGACCATCAATCGCTGCCTGGATTTGTTACGCCACCGTCGGCGAACACCTACGATGGTTTCCCTGGATGCTCCCCTCGAGCAGGGGGAACCGGAAGGGGAAACCTTCGCAGAGAAATTGTCGCATCCTTCGACGCTGACTCCGCAAGAGCAGGCGGTTCGCTCGGAGCTTGCCGCGGCCACGCGGCGAGCGATCAGTACCCTGCCGGAAAGGCTTCGCGTTCCGCTGGTACTCTCCACGTTTGATGAGCTCTCCCAGGAGGCGATCGCGCAGACACTTGGGCTGACTCCCAAGGCGGTGGAACGCCGCATCGCCCGCGCCCGCGAACTCCTCAAGGCCCGCCTCCAGCCCTACCTCTAAATTTTCTTGGGGGATAGGACCAAATCCAGCGTTCTACTGAGTAGAAGGAGGTGCTGGATGAATAAGCTTCCGAATCACAAGTTGGATCAGCTATTGCGGGATGCCTTCCCGACGATAGAGGTCTCGCCCGATTTCACCCTACAACTCTGGCGCCGGTTGATGAAGGAGCCGCTGCCCACCTTTTGGCGCGTTCCGGTAGCAGCGGCGGCGGTGGCTGCCCTGTTCGGAATCGCTGTCGGGCTCTGGAGCTGGGGGAGCGTCTACTCTGTGGAGGCCGGCCTACCGCCGGGGTCAGGATCTGCGGTTGCTCGGGTGGAGCGCCTGGACTTATTCGGCAACGCTCCGTATGACACGGTGGCCGGGGCGGTCTTAAGGGGAATGGAAGGAGAGCGCACATGAAACGACGGATCGTTCAGGGAATCCTTTTGGTTGCTGTTGCGGCGGTGGCTTATTTGGCCACGCTGGGTTGCTGTGGGTTGTTCACTCGGAGTGGAAGGCCTGCCTCCTTGACCCAGCAGCTGGATCTCAGCCCGGAGCAGCACCGGGTGGTCGGCCAGATGGAGAAGGAATTTTTAAACCAGAAGCAGTCCAGTTGTCAGGTTCTTTGCGCCAAGCGGGCGCAGCTGATCCAATTGCTGAAGCAGCCCGATCCGGACCGGACGGCGATGATGCAATTAACCGAAGAGATTAGCCAAGAGCAGACCGCTTTGGAGAAGATAACGTTGGAGTACCTGTTGGCTGTCAATCGACATCTGGAAGCTCCCCAGCGAAAGAAACTGATGGCGTTGGTTTCCGAGGAGTTAAGGACAGCCTGCAAGGCGACGGCCTGCGGGATGACCCGCGGCTGTGCGGTAACAAAGACATCCCATGTCATTGCGGGCGAAGAAAAGCAATCCTAGGGATTCCTTCATCGCCGCGTTTCTTGCGATGACAATGGCCTTGGCGGTGAACTCGGCTGGTGCGGCAGTCCCGGAGTTGTCCCTGCCCGAGCTCATCCGGCAGCTGCATGATCGTAATCCCGATCTGCTGGCTGCCCGCAAGCGCCTCGAAGCGGCCCAGGCCAAGATCCCGATGGCCAAGGGGTTGCCGGCTCCTCGCATCGGAGTGGAGTGGGAGGAGATCCCGCGCGGAACCGTAAAACTCAACGCGGCGACGGTGATGTATCAGCTGATCCAATCGCTGCCTTTCCCGGGAAAACTTTCCCTTCGGCACCAGGTGGCAGTGAAGGATGCACAGCTGGCAGCCGCGGCGTTTAAGAAGACCGAGTGGGAAACGACCGGCATGCTGAAGTCGGTCTATTACGATCTGTTCTTGGTCGACCGCCAGATGGAGATCCAGCAGGAGCAGATCGTCTGGCTTCGGCAGGCGGCAGCCTCCGCTTTAGGCCGGTACTCGACGGGAACGGTCCCTCAAACGGAGTTGTTGAGGGCTCAGGCCGAGGCGCTGCAGGCCGCAACCCAACTCTCCGTCTTGGAGCATCGTCATCACGCGTTCATGGCCCATCTGAATCATCTTCTCAATCGTCCTGCGGATTCTTCGCTGGGGCATCCGGACGCCCTCCGTCTTATTCCGATTCCCTCTGACCCCGAACGGTTATTGGCGCAGGCCAAAGAGAATCAGCCGGAGTTGCTTGCATTCAAATTTTCTGCGGAGCGGGCGGAAGCGGCTTGGCGGCTATCCAAGCGGGAGCTCCTGCCTGATTTGGAGACGATGCTTGAGCTGCGAGATCCGGCCATGGGACCGGTGGGCCCCTGGGACCTCAGCTTGGCCCTGGTGCTTCCATTCTGGTTCTGGACGAAGCAGCAATATGGGGTGAAGGTGGCCCTGTATGACAAGGAGTCTGCGGAGGCCGCCTATCAGGGGGCCCTCAACGAAATCGCCCGGCGGATTCATGAGAACTGGCATGAGGCGCAGGCCGCCTATGAAACGGCGCATCTATGCCAGGAGAGTTTGGTTCCGCTGGCCGCCCAAGCGGTTTCGTCGGCATTGGCGGCGTATCAGGGAGGGCGCGGCTCCTTCATGGAATTGGTGAATGCCTTGCAGGCTTCAGGTGAACGCAGGCGAACCTATTACGAACACCTTGTCGCTCTGGAACAACGAATGATCCTGCTGGAGCAAGCAGTTGGCATTCCCCTGCGGGAGGAGGAAAAATGAAGTTTCGCGTGGGACGTCGATCTTTCCTGATCGGAATCATAGTATTGGGAATTCTCATCGGTGGCTTCAGCGCAGTCCACCTTTTTGGGCATCGAGGGCATGCTGCCCATTCTC
>JAHFFF010000180.1 GCA_023248095.1 Candidatus Omnitrophota bacterium
GACCTCCATTGTCGGGCGGACGGCCCAGGCGGTGAACCGGGCGTTTCAGGATTTGCCATGGTAGAGAAGAAGAACCAGGAACCGGCTGAGCAGCCGGAGCCGGCGACTGCGGAAGGTGGCGGCTCATCCGAAGAGATGGAGGTGCTTCGGAACCAGATCCTCCGCCTGCAGGCCGATTTTGAGAATGCCCGGAAGCGTTGGAGGAAGGAGCAGGCGGAGCTTCAGGAGCGGGCCAGCGCAGACATCCTGCGGGAGCTTTTGGAGATTTACGATGATTTCCAGAGGGCGGTGGCGGCGGCCCCGAACGGAAAGGAATCGAAATCGGTGTTCCAGCAGGGAGTGGAGATGATCGCCAAGCGGCTGGAAGGATTTCTGAAATCTTACGGCATTGTTCCGATCGATGCGGTGGGCAAGCTGTTTGATCCAACTTTGCATGAAGCGGTTTCGCACGAGGTGACCGATTCGGTACCGGAGTCGACGGTCCTGGACGAGCTGCGCCGGGGATATCTGATGAACGGCCGTGTGCTCCGGACCGCTGTGGTCAAGGTTGCTTCTCGTGCGGTAGATCAAGATCTGAAAAAGGAGGTGTGACTCAAATGGCACGCGCAATCGGAATTGATCTCGGAACGTCTAACTCGGCGGCAGCGGTGGTGGAAGGGGGCCGGCCGGCCATCATCCCCTCTGCGGAAGGGATGACCATCGGCGGCAAGGCCTTTCCCTCGTACGTCGCCATTACAAAGGATGGGCAGTTGCTGGTCGGGGAACCGGCCCGCCGGCAGGCGGCGGTGAACCCGGAGGGAACGGTCATCGCAGCGAAGCGGAAGATGGGGACGGATCACCAGTTCCGCCTGCATGGGAAGGAGTACACGCCCCAGCAGATCTCCGCCTTCATCCTGCAGAAGATCAAGCAGGATTCGGAGGCCTTTCTGAGCGATACCGTGACCGAGGCGGTGGTCACCGTTCCGGCCTATTTCAACGACAACCAGCGGCAGGCCACCAAGGATGCCGGAGAGATCGCGGGACTCAAGGTGCTGCGCATCATCAATGAGCCGACGGCGGCCTGCCTGGCTTACGGGATCGACAAGGCGGAGACCGAGCAGAAGATCCTGGTGTTCGACCTCGGCGGTGGGACGCTGGACGTGACGATCATGGAGATGTACTACGTAAAGGAGGAGAAGACCTCCGGTTTTGAGGTGCTTTCCACCAGCGGTGATACCCAGCTGGGCGGTACCGACATGGATGTGGTGCTGATCGACTACATCGCCTCGGAGTTCAAGCGGGAGAGCGGGATCGATTTCCGCGGCGACAAGATGGCCTACCAGCGGGTGCGGGAGGCGGCGGAGAAGGCGAAGATCGAGCTGTCGAACGTGCTTCAGACCGACATCAACCTGCCGTTCATCACGGCGGATCAGCACGGCCCGAAGCACCTGACCATGACGATCACGCGGGCGAAGCTGGAGGATCTCATCCGGCCCATCATCGACCGCTGCCGGCATCCGATGGAGCAGGCCCTGGCCGATGCGAAACTCAAACCGGATGGGGTCGACAAGGTGATCCTGGTGGGCGGCCCCACCCGGATGCCGATGGTCCAGAAGTTCGTGGAGGATTACGTCGGCCCGAAGAAGGTGGTGCGGGGGATCGATCCGATGGAATGCGTGGCGATCGGGGCCTCCATTCAGGCGGCGGCGCTGAAGGGGGAGATCAAGGACATCCAGCTGCTGGACGTCACGCCCCTCTCCCTCGGGATTGAAACCTTGGGCGGGGTGTTCACCAAGCTGATCGAACGGAACACCACCATCCCCAGCCGGAAATCCCAGGTCTTTTCCACGGCGGAAGAGAACCAACCGGCGGTGACCATCCGGGTTCTGCAGGGCGAACGGCCGATGGCCAATGACAACGTGGAGCTGGGCCGGTTCGATCTGGTCGGCATCCCGCCTGCGCCTCGCGGGGTCCCGCAGATCGAGGTGACGTTCGACATCGATGCGAACGGCATCGTGCATGTCTCGGCGAAGGACAGGGGAACCGGCAAGGAGCAGTCCATCCGGATTACCTCTCCGCACAAGCTGGACAAGGGGGAGATCGACAAGATGGTTCGGCAGGCGGAGCAGTTCGCCGCTGAGGACGAGAAGCGGAAGGAAGAGGTGGAGCTGAAGAACCAGGCTGATTCTCTCGCCTACACGACGGAACGATCCCTGAAGGATTACGGCGACAAGGTTCCGGCGTCGGAACGGGCCGAGGTGGAGTCGAAGCTGAAGGACCTCAAGGAATCGCTGAAAGGCTCCGATTCGTCGGCCATCAAACGGACGATGGATGAGCTGATGAAGGTCTCCCACAAGTTGGCAGAGGAGGTGTACCGTGCCTCAGCTGCGAAGGGTGGCGCCGGCGCTGCCGGCCCAACCGGCGGGGAACCGCATGAGGAACAGCCTTCGGGCGACAGCTCCAACGGCAAGGGCAAGGGAGAAGGTGTCATCGACGCAGAGTTCAAAGTCGACGACGACAAGAAATAGGGGAGATGCCGGTTTCTAAGAAAGATTACTACGAGGTCCTGGGAGTTGAGCGCAGCGCCACCGCTGACGAGGTGAAGCAGGCCTTTCGGCGGTTGGCCATGAAGTACCATCCTGACCGCAACCCCACCGAAAAAAAACAGGCGGAGGAGCGGTTCAAGGAGATCTCCGAGGCCTACGAGGTCTTGAGCGATCCCCAGAAGAAGGCTGCCTACGATCAGTATGGTCACACAGGCGTCGAGGGGGCCTTCCGTCACGGGAACTTTACCTGGGAAGATTTCACCCACTACCAGGACATCAGCGATCTGTTCGGTGGAGGACTCGGAGATCTGTTCGCCTCGATGGGATTGGGGGATATCCTCGGCGGAGCGATGCGGTCCGGCCGCAGGCGGGGCCGGGGTGAGCAGGCTGGGGAGGATCTGGAGTACTCGCTGGGGATCGAGCTGGCCGACGTAGCGACAGGGAAAGAGATAGGGATCAGCTTTCCCCGTATGGAAGAGTGCGGTTCCTGCCGCGGGCAGGGAACGCGCGCCGGGGTCGCCCGCGCGACCTGCCCCGATTGCCAAGGACACGGCGAGGTGAGGGTCACTCAAGGCATCTTCATGATGGCCTCCACATGCGCCCGATGCCGTGGGCGCGGGACGATTGCGAAGGATGCGTGCACCGCCTGCCGTGGAGAGGGAAGGGTTCGCGCGGAGCGGAAGATCACCGTGAAGGTGCCACTCGGCGTGGAGTCCGGCATGCGGTTGAAACTTGCGGGAGAGGGCCAAGCCGGCTCCGGCGGAGGGCCTCGCGGGGATCTCTACGTCTTCATCCAGGTGAAGCCTCACCCCTTCTTTCAGCGGGATGGGACAACTCTTCTATGCGAGATTCCGATCAGCATGACGCAAGCCGCGTTGGGATGGGAGCTTAAGGTTCCAACGTTGAGTGAACCGGTGATGATGAAGATACCGC
>JAHFFF010000181.1 GCA_023248095.1 Candidatus Omnitrophota bacterium
GGCGGCATAGTAAGGGACCTCGTAGGAGAGGACGTGCCAATTGGCTCCATCGCAGAGTAGGCGTGCAGCGTTGTTCGTGAAAGGAAGGCGGAGAAAATCTCGCCCATCAATCGTGGCCCCTGGGCTTCCGACAATGGTCACGATGCTGGGGTTTATTATTTTTGTGTCCCGGATCTTCTTGACGTAGTAAATCTTGCCGCGGTTGCCGGCAGCCGCAGGAAGGGTCAAGGTGATGTTGCCGCTATTGTCGCAGAGGACCACATTGTGGGTATCGTTGAGAATCGTGTTGCCCGTGACGGTGGTCGGTTCGAGGCTTAAGGATCCGCTGATGTGGAGGCGGCTTGTAGGGGCTGCAGGTCCGATCCCAACCCGGATGTCTGGGAACGGCGCCCCAGGAACGAGGTCCTGGCCGGCTGTAAACAAAACCTGACTCAGAGCGTCATCCACCCCTTGCACGTGCAGACGGCCTGTCGGCGTTGTCGTCCCGATCCCGACGTTGCCGGTTCCCTGCTGGAAGAACATACGTACCGCACTGTCTGCATCACTGTAGATCTGAAGATGCTCCGTCCCGTCATTCCGTGAACCAATCGTCCATTGTGTCGCTCCGAATGTCTTCAACTGCAGACCGCTGTAGTTCGTGTTCGTCCCGCGGTCGGCGATGAACAACGCCGTCGCGGGAGACCTCGCCCAAACGTTCCCCTGCACCGTCAGCAGCTGAAACTCCGCAGCAGCATCAAACTCAGGCCCCACCCACAGCCGGTCATGAATCAACGCCCATCCGTTTTTGTCGTCCATCGGTACAGCGGCATAGTCCGTGCCTACCGTCAAACTCCGGGTATGCAGGTCTGGCGTCGAGGGAGCCGGATAATACGTCACCAGCTCAATCGTCTCGGCGTAGGCCTTTGGCACAAACATCGTCAGGGAGAGTGCGAGACTGGAGAAAAGCAGAGAAACAAGGTTGCGCCATTTTTTCATCGTGCGTCTCCTTGTGGTGGATCGACCCGCTGCATTATATACCAAGACCGAGGTTGGAGAGAATCGCCTCGGTGGAATGGGCCCGGTTGAGGGCGTAAAAGTGCAGGCCGGGGACGCCGCTTTTGAGCAGTTCTTTGCACATCCGCGTGGCCAGCTCGATCCCGTACTGCACAGCCCCCTCATCGTTGGTTTCGTATTTGGCCAGCTCTTTCTCGACCGCAGGAGGGATGGTGGAACCGCAGAGGGCGGCGAACCGGCGCAGTTGAGGGACGGAGAGGATCGGCAGGATCCCGGGGATGACCGGCGCGGTGATGCCGGCCTTCCGGACGTGCTGCATGAATTCAAAGAAGTAGGCATTGTCCAGGAACAGCTGAGTGATGATGACGCAGCCGCCGGCCTCCAGCTTCCTCTTCAGATAGGCGATGTCGGCGGCCCGATCCTTCGCCTCCGGATGGATCTCGGGGAAGCCGGTCACCGCGATGGAGAACCAAGGGTCTTTATGGGCCTCCTCGATCAGTTCCACCGAGGAGTGAAAGCCGTCTGGATGAGGTTTGAAATCCGGTTGGTCCCGAGGAGGATCACCCCGCAGGGCGAGCAGGTTATACACTCCGGCGGCCTTGATCCGCTTGAGGTTTTCCCGCGTCTCGGTCTTGGATTGGCCGATGATGTTGAGGTGGCAGGTGGTTTCCACCTGGGATTTGTTCTTCAAGCGGTCGCACAGGTCGATGGTGAGGTTTCGCGTGCTGCCGCCCGCTCCGTAGGTCATGGAGAAGAAGGCCGGCTGTATCCGCCTGAGCCTCTCCACCGTCTCGAACAGCTTTTCGGCCGCCTCCGGGGTCTTGGGGGGGAACATCTCGATGGAGATCTCCGGTTTCCCGGAGCGGTAGAGTTGGTCCAGTCTCACTTTTTGTTGCGGCGGGCAGAGCGGACGATCGTCAGGGTGACGCCGGCGAACACCAGATAGGGAGTTCCCATCAGGAGGTAGATCGAGCGGGCGTAACCCTTGGTCAGCCGGGTGTATCCTTTGGGGTCCGATGAGGAATAGAGCGCATCCTTGCAGGCCGGGCAAGCGATTGCCGCGCCCATCGTCAGCAAATAAAGGGCTGCGGAGACAAGGTAAAACAAGGCTGTAGATTTCTTCATGACCACCTCACGCGATACAGCATCCAATAGACTACCACACCGGTCACGGAGACGTACAGCCACAGGGGCAGGGTCCAGCGGGCGATCCGCCGGTGAGCCTCGAACCGATTCCGAAGCGCAAGATAGAGGGTGCGCAGGACCAAAGGCACGATCGCAACAGCCAGCACGGTATGGGAAATGAGGATGGCGAAATAGGTCGGCCGGATCCAGCCGGTGCCGGCGAACCGGGTCGATCCATGGATCGCATGATAAGTGAGATAGGAGATCAGGAAAAGGATCGAAACAAAGAAAGCGCTTGCCATGCAGGCCCTGTGGGCCAGAACAGCCTTGCGTCGGATGAAGAGATAGCCGGCCACGAGGAGGACGGCACAGGTTCCGTTTAGGACCGCGTTGACTGATGGCAGGATGGAGATCTGCATTAGTGCAAGAGGGCTACGGCATCCTGTTTTAATTGCTCGACTGTTTTTGGATCGGTGGAGTCGTAGTAGCCGCGGATCGTTCCGTCCCGACCGATGAGAACAAACCGGATGCTGTGCGTAATCGGTTCTTCGGGGCTGCCTCCTTCGGCGATGCTCAGGCGGAAGCCTTGGGCTACGAGAGGGGTGATGACGGTTTGGGAGCCGGTGAGGAAATGCCAGCGTTGATCCTGTGCTCCGAACCTGCGGGCGTATTCAGCGAGAATGGGTGGAGAGTCACGGCTGGGATCCACGCTGATCGACACGAACTGGATCTCGGCAGGGAGTCTGCGCTGCAGCACGGCCATCTTCTCGGTCATCTGGGGGCAGGAACCGGCACAGGAGGTGAAGATGAAATCGGCAATCCAGACTCGGCCCTTGAGCGATTCGCTGCCGAATGACTGCCCTGTCTGGTCGGTTAGCGTGAAGGTGGGGACCGGTTGCTGCATTCCTGCCATTGTTCGTGCTTCGACAGGCTCAGCTGGCCCAGGGCGAACGGAAGAAAAGTGACTCCAGACAAAGGTCCCCAGCACCCCGATGATTGCCAAGATGAGGAGTGCCCATAAGAACCAGTGAGTAGATGAACGGGTTGGTGAGTTCAACCGTGCGCCGGGTCTGTTTTCTAAACGAACAGCATGCTGCTGAAGACCAGCAGCACCGCCAAACCGATCAGAAAGAAGGGAAAGACGGCGACAACCCAGAGCGGGACCACCCGCTCGAATTTCATGTGCATGTAGAAGAGGACCACCAGGGCCGTCTTGATGAACGCAACCAGCAGGATGAGCCCAACTGCGCTGGTCTTCGGGATGGGAAGCAAGGAGATGAAGGTCCCCGCTGCTAAAAGCACAATCAGCCAAACCCAGATGAGCAGATA
>JAHFFF010000182.1 GCA_023248095.1 Candidatus Omnitrophota bacterium
AATCGGAAGGTGTTGGCCAATTGGCGTCGGCGGAGGTCGAGTCCGTGCCCATGGGTGTCCCCCAGCAGCCGGCGGAGGTTGGGACCGTCCCGAGCTTAACGGTGGATATGGCACCCACTGAAATGGATCTGCCGAATGAGCCGGTCCTGGAGGATCAAGCTCTGATCGATGAAGTTCAGTCGCTGGAGCGGAATCTAGCCGGGCAGGGGTATACCGAGAAGCAAATCTACCAGGTCATCGAAGAGAAATACGCAGGCCAGTTGGACGCTTTGACTTCTTAAGGTAGTTCGGCGGGCTCCTCTCTGCGAAGCAGTTTCCTCCTCGCGCAGAGGGGAGCCTGTCCCGTAGATTTTTCCATCCTCCTGTGCTATCCTCAACCTCGGTGTGACGAAACAGCAAGTACGGGAAAGGCTCCTTCGTAAGCTTCGCCAGCAGCCAGGGAAAGAGCGGCTCACCAAAAGCTTAAAGATCGCGCACGCGCTGCACCGTTTGCCCCTTTATCGGAAGGCCCGGCTAATTTTGTGTTATGCCGCCATCGACGGGGAGGTAGATACGGGCCCCATCCTCACTCAGGCCCTTGCAGATGGCAAGCGGGTGGCGGTCCCCGTGGCGCTGCGCAAGGGCAGCCGCTTGGTTCCAGTCGAGATCCGGGATGCGCGGAAGGACCTCTCCTTTCGCGGGCTTTTCGGCGTTCCGCAACCCGCCCGCACGGCAGGCCGGCTGATTTCGACGGAGAAGTTGGAACTCATCCTGGTGCCGGGAGTGGCCTTCGATCGGAACGGCCGCCGGTTGGGCCGGGGCAGGGGTTACTTCGATCGGTTCCTCAGCCAAATCCCCGCATCGGTCCCGCGGGTGGGGCTGGCCTTCGGTTTTCAGACGGTGCGGGCGATTCCTTTCGAGCCGCACGATCAGCCGGTTCGCACGGTGATTACGGACAAAGAGGTGATTCGCTGTGAAAATTCTCGCAGTCGGTGATGTAGTCGGCGCTCCGGGCCGGGATGCGGTGAAGGCCCTGGTGCCGATCCTTCGGGCCAAGCACAAGATCGACTTTTGTATCGTCAACTGCGAGAACGTCGCCGGCGGCGCGGGGGTGACGCCGAAGACGGCGCAGGAGCTGCTCGGCACGGCCGGCGTGGATATGCTCACCAGCGGTCAGCACATCTGGCGCTACCGGGAGATCGGGCCGTACATGGATGCCGAGCCGCGCCTCTTGAAGCCGGCCAATTATCCGAAGGGAACGCCGGGTGTGGGCTCTTATGTCTACACTGCCAGGAACGGCACCAAGGTCGGCGTGATCAATCTGCTGGGGCGGGTCTTTATGGGGGTGGATGCGCTGGATGATCCGTTCCGGATCGGGATGAAGCAGATCGAGGAGATGCGCAAGCAGACGCCGGTCGTCGTGGTGGATATGCACGCGGAGGCCACCTCCGAGAAGATCGTGATGGGCTGGTACCTGGACGGGCATGTGAGCGCCGTGGTCGGAACGCACACGCACATCCAGACGGCCGACGAGCGGATCCTTCCCAAGGGAACCGCGTATCTCACCGACCTCGGCATGACCGGCCCGTACGACTCGGTGATCGGGCGACAGGTGGAGCCGGTGATGGATAAATTTCTGACCGGCATGCCGAACCGGTTCGACGTGGCGACCGGCAACGTGAAGCTGTGCGGGGCAATCATCGAGGTGGATCCAGGCACGGGCAAGGCCTTCAAGATCGAGCGGGTGCAGGAGCAATTCGGTGACTGACCTGGCCTTTTTGGCGCGGGAGTTGTGGCGGACGGAGGTTCAATCCTTCGCCCTGCCGACGGTGCAGACGGGGAGGCTACAGCGGCGGTCCTCCCGCCGGGTGGTGAAGGCGGCCTGCAAGGTGACCGATCTGCCGGTGGCGGAGCGGCCGCGGGAGCGGTTGGCGGCGCTCGGCCCGCAAGCCCTCTCCCATCAAGAGTTGCTGGCCTGCCTGTTGGGGCGGGGTGTGCCGGGGGAGTCGGTGCTGACTACGGCACAGCGCCTGCTGGCGAGGTTCGGCTCTCTGCATGGAATCGCGGAGGCATCCCTGGAGGAACTGGCGCAGGTGCGCGGCGTCGGCGTGGCGAAGGGATGCCAGCTCAAGGCGGCGTGCGAGTTGAGCCGTCGGCTGGAGCTGGCCCCCGACGGTCCGACCAGCCGCCCGCTCGACACCGCCGAGTCAGCCGGCCGGGCAGCTCTTCAACATCTCGCCCGCCGGAAGAAAGAACACTTCATCATCCTGATGCTCGATTCCCGGCACCGGGTTCTGCGGGTGGCGGAGATCTCCGTCGGTTCCCTCGACACGAGCATCGTCCATCCCCGCGAAACCTTCCGGGAGGCGATCGCCGCCTCGGCCGCCGCGATCATCTTGGCCCACAACCATCCCTCCGGTGATCCGACCCCGAGCCCGGAAGATTTGGACCTCACCCGCCGGCTCATGGAGGCCGGTCGCCTGCTCGGCATCCCGGTCCTTGATCATCTCATCGTCGGCGGCAACCGCTGGATCAGCCTTCAAACGCAGGGGTTCCTGAAGAACTGATGCGGATCCGGCATTATCAACTGCGCGACCGATCGAGCGGAAAGGTCTCATCATCGACGGACCCCTTTCCGCCAGACGCGGAACTGGCCGATCCGTTCATCGCGGCCGATGCTCCAGCGCGCCAGATCCTCACTGTCTCCCAGCTCACTCAGCAGGTCAAGGACCTCCTCCAGGAAACCTTCGCCTACTCCGTCTACGTAGAAGGGGAACTCTCCGATCCCAAGATTTATCCGAGCGGGCACATGTGGTTCGACCTCAAGGACGCGCAGGCCACCTTGAAGTGCGTGATATGGCGGGACAGCGCCCGGTTCCTCAAGTTCAGGCCGGAACAGGGCCTGCAGGTGATCTGCAGCGGGCGGGTGGAATTTTATCCCCCGCGCGGTGAGGTGAAATTCAGCGTCCGCTCGATCGAGCCGAAGGGGATGGGCTCGCTGCAGCTGGCCTTCGAGCAGTTAAAGGAAAAACTTCAGAAGGAAGGGTTGTTTGCACTCGAGCGCAAGCGGCCGCTGCCCACTTTCCCGGAGAGGATCGGGATCATCACCTCTCCGCAGGGAGCGGCCATCGACGATATGCTCAAAATCCTCCGCGGGAATGTGGAGGTGGTCCTGCGGCCGTCCCGGGTTCAAGGGGAGGGTGCTCCCGGCGCGATTGTGCAGGGGATCCGGGACCTCAACCACCTAGACGGGCTGGACCTCCTCATCGTCGGGCGGGGCGGCGGTTCCCTCGAGGACCTCTGGGCCTTCAATGAGGAGATCGTCGCCCGGGCGATCACCGGCTCACGCCTGCCGGTTATCTCTGCCGTCGGGCATGAGAAGGATGTCACCATCTCCGATCTCGTCGCCGATCTGCGCGCCCCGACGCCGACCAAAGGG
>JAHFFF010000030.1:0-2778 GCA_023248095.1 Candidatus Omnitrophota bacterium
GATTCGCGGTGCACGCGCTCGGGAATCTTTTGTTCTCGCTCAACCTCATCGTGATGTACCGGCTGCCTTAAGGACGCTCGACGTGCGGATCGGTAGACAGCCCCCGGCTGCCCGGCCTGCTCATGGGGACCCCTTCCTTGCAGAGGGGACAGCTTTCAGGCGGAAAGGTCTTGAGATCCAAGCTGAGCAGGGCATGGTACTTGACGTCGAAGGAGGCCCAACCGTTGGAGCGGTCCACCAGCGCTCCCACTCCGACGACCGACGCCCCCGTGTCACGGATGATCCGAATCAACTCCTCGACGGAACCGCCCGTGGTCACCACATCCTCGACCACCAGCACGTGATCCTTGGGGCCGATGTGGAATCCACGCCGAAGCTGAAGGACTCCTTCCTGCCGCTCTGCAAAAACCGCTCTGGCCCCTAGTTGCCGAGCGGTTTCGTAGCCGACGACGATCCCGCCTAGGGCCGGCGCGGCGACGCAGGTGACCTCGTCGCTCACAAAACGCTGGGCAAGGGCCTGACAGGTCCGGGCCGACAGGGTAGGATGCTGCAGGATGAGTGCACACTGGAGATACTCCCGGCTGTGCAGACCGCTGGAAAGAACAAAATGGCCATCCAGCCACGCCCCGCAACCCTGAAAGAGCCTCAACACCTCACTGGGTCGCATCGGAACTCCTTCGCTGAATGGCTTCCTCCAACCTTTGAAGACGGTCGCCTGGGATCCCTAATCCTTCCTGGGTGGAAGAGGGAATCTCATGCAGGATAACCTCGCCTGGCCGCCCCGGTGCCTTGGCCAGCTCTGCTGCAAGCTTACCGGTATCGACCCCCAACGGCATTCGGGTGCTGTCCATCACAACCACCTGGGGCTCAAATTCTTGAAGGAGGCTGAAAAGCTCTTCGGGGTTTCGGGCCAGGGCCGTCTCGTAGTGGGCAGTACGCTCTGCGGATTCGAAATATGGTTTTAATACACCCTCGTACACCCGGATGTCTCCTTCCACAAAGAGCACCCGCAGATCTCTTGAGGTGCCTGAGGCGGACCTGCCTGATCCGGACCGGAGCTTTCGGCCCTCCAGCAGAGATTCCACCGCGCGGGTCAATTCCTCCAGAGAGACCGGCTTGGTCTGCACCACATCCGCCTTGAGTTGCTCCAGCTCCTTCTGATACTGATCGGAATGGCCGGTCATCACCAGGGTTTTGATCTCCGGATATTCCTTGCGGATTGTTTCCAGGACCGAGATCCCGTTCAAGCCCGGCATCTGGATATCGAGGATCACCACGGCCGGCCGGTTGCGCTGAATCTGTTCCAGCGCCTGGTCACCGTAAAACGCCTTGAGGACCTGATACCCCCGGTGCCGGAAGAATCCCTCCAGGGAGAGGGTCACCGCTGCTTCATCGTCTACAACCAGGATCGATTTCTCCGTCATTGCACCTGCGCGCACTCCTGCAGAACCTCCCGCGCAACCTGCGCAGGATCGGACGCCTCCAGGATGGGCCGGCCGATGACGATGTAATCTGCGCCGGCACGAATCGCCTCGGAAGGGGTCGCCGTCCGCTGCTGGTCATCCTTTCCTGCCTGAAATCCGGGAGCAAACGGGTCTCCCTTGCTGCCCGGACGAATCCCCGGCGTGACGATCAGGAAATCCTCTCCGCACGTCCATCGGATGACCTTCGCCTCTTGCGCCGAGGCAACGATCCCTGACAACCCCGCCGACTTGGCCAACTTGGCCAGATAGAGGACCTGATCCTTCAACGTTTTGCGTAACCCGAGATCCAGAAGATCCTTTTCCGCCATGGAAGTCAGCACCGTTACACCAATCAGAAGCGGCGTCTTTTGGCTTGCCCGCTGGGTTTCTTCCTGTGCGGCTGAAAGTGCACTGCGCATCATAGCACTACCGCCTTGAATATGCACGTTCATCATCCAGACACCCAAGCGGGTCGCCGCCCGAACCGCCTTGGCCACGGTACTCGGAATGTCGTGAAACTTCAGGTCCAGGAAGACCCGGCCGCTGTTCTTGTGGACCTCCTCCACCGCCGCCGGTCCCGCCCGCGTGAAAAGGTTCAAGCCGATCTTGAAATGGCGCACGCCGATAGGCACCAGCCTCTTCACCAGTCGGACGGCCTCTTCCAGTTTGTCCATGTCCAGCGCCACAATCAGCCGATCTTCCGGATGCAGCCTCTCCACGCTCACCTCTTACAAGGGGCGCTCACATCTCGCGCCCATCGCCAACCATGTGCTCGTTATTCCTCGCACGGCGATTAACCCGCCACCACCTGAGGGACTCCCCTCAATCGGCTGGGGATCTCCAATCTTCCCACCAAACTCTTGGGTGCAGTGAGCTTCCGGTCCGCCAAATACCTTTTCAGGCCCTGAATCACCTCCAGCGGGGCGTTCGGGTTGACGTAGTTGGCGGTGCCCATCTGCACTGCGCTTGCCCCGCAGAGCATGAATTCCACCACATCCTCCGCCGTCATCGCTCCTCCAATCCCAATCAGCGGGGTCTTCGGGACTGCACGATGCACCTGCCAGACCATCCGCAGCGCGACCGGCTTAATGGCCGGCCCGCTCAATCCACCGGTGACGGTCGCGATCCGAGGCCGCCAGCTCCGGGAATCCACGGCGATCGCCAGCAGGGTATTGATCAGCGAGAGGCTGTCCGCGCCGGCCTCCACCGCTGCGCGGGCAATCGCGGTGATGTCGGTGACATTGGGGGAGAGTTTTACAACCAGCGTACGTTTCGTCACCCGCCGGACCCGGCCGACCACCTGCGCAGTCAGCTT
>JAHFFF010000030.1:2788-3586 GCA_023248095.1 Candidatus Omnitrophota bacterium
GATCCACACCGAATTCAATCCCGCCCCGCTCGCAGTTAGGGCAGGAGATGTTCAGCTCCAACCCGTCGATCCGGCTGACACCTTCCAGCCTGCGGGCCAACTCCACGTACTCCGCCACCGATTCCCCCGCCAGATTCACGATCACCTTCACCTTTTTCAAGCGCCGGAGGAACGGCACCTTTTTCTCAATGAAGGCCTGCAAGCCGACGTTCTGCAGACCGATGGAGTTGATCATCCCCGACGGAGTTTCGTAGATGCGCGGGGTGGGATTGCCGGACCGGGGCCGGAGAGAGATCGACTTCGTGACGATGGCGCCCAGCTGGCTCACATCGTACAGCCGGTGATACTCCTCACCATAGCCGAAGCAGCCGGAGGCCACCATCACCGGGTTCTGCAGCCGGAGCTTCCCGAGACGAACGGAAAGGTTGACGGCCAACTACTTCCTCCTCAGCCAGCGCCACTTGGCGAGGCCATCCATCAAGATGCCGGTCCCGACCAGCCACCACCCCCATCCCCTCATCCATTCCGCCAACAACACCCCGATCCCCAGCGCCAGCAGGAATTTGCCCAAGAACATCTGCGTGATCATCACGAAATCCAGACGGTCCCGGTGCTTCAACCAAAATTGAGCCATGTTGTGCATCAGGTTGATTTCCACGCAATTTCTTCCGCTGGGAAGACCGGGCCCTCGGTGCAGACCCGCTGGAAACGGGCGTGGGATCCTGCCGGCTCCGTGGTGACCTCCACCACGCAGCCCATGCAACAGCCCATCGCGCAGCCCATCCGCTCCTCCAGCGA
>JAHFFF010000030.1:3596-13539 GCA_023248095.1 Candidatus Omnitrophota bacterium
AGCGCCAGCAGGAATTTGCCCAAGAACATCTGCGTGATCGTCGCGAAATCCAATCGGTCGCGGTTCCTCAGCCACAGATCCACCCACCTGTTCATCCGTTGACCCTCATTTCCAGACGATTTCCTCCGCGGGGAAAACAGGGCCCTCCGTGCAGACCCGCTGGAAACGGGCGTGGGATCCCGCCGGCTCCGTGGCGACCTCCACCACGCAGCCCATGCAGCAACCCATCGCGCAGCCCATCCGCTCCTCCAGTGAAACCTGTGCTGGGATTCCCTTCCGATGGGCCAAGGCAGCGGCGGCGGCCATCATCGGTGTCGGCCCGCAAATATACAGCATCAAAGGGCCACCCGAGGAGGCGGGGTAAGCAGGCATGGGTGGCCCGAGCGGGCATGGTGTCCCCAGCGAACTTCGAGTGCGGGGACGAGCGAGGGACATCGACGAGCGGACGGCCTCGCTGGGGCCGGCCGCGTCCTGCGAATCCTCGATTCCTCGGCTGGTCCTATCCAAATGTCTCTGCAACAGATCAACCACTGAGCCGTGATGCCCCGCCGTCCCATCATCGGTGGCCACATGCACCGGAACACCCAGCCTGCGGAAATCCTGCGCGCAGATTACCCATTTCTTCGTCCGCGCACCCAGCAGGGCAACCACGCTCTGATCCTGTCTCATCAACTCCTTCGCAAGGATGTAGAGGGGCGGGATGCCAACTCCCCCTCCGATGAGAAATACCTTTCCCTTGCGGCGTGAAAGAGCGAACGGGGTCCCTAGCGGCCCCAAGAAATCCACTTTCAAGCCGACAGGAATCTCGGAGAGAACCCGCGTGCCGAGGCCAACCACCTTGTAGATGAAGTCGATCGTTCCGCGCTCCCCATCCGCATCAAACAGGCTGATCGGCCGGCGCAGCAGCGGGAAATAATCTCCCTTTTCGCGGCAGCGAATATGTATAAACTGCCCCGGCCGTGCCCGACGGGCGGCTACCGCAGACTCCAGCCGCATCAGGTAGTGATCCGCCGCGATTCGGCGATGGACCAGGACCGGCGCCTTCTGCTGCACCATCCCGGTCGGCAGGGTGTCGAGAGCCATCGCCTATCCCTTGGAGACGGAGAGCGCTCCGTTGTGCACCATCTCGTGCCACTCTTGCAGAGAACAGACCCCGTAGCCCTGGTTCAGCAAGGCGTCGATGCCGGTCACCAGGGCCTGCGCCCCGGGAATGGTCGTAACACACGGAATCCCGCGAGTCACTGCCAAGGACCGGATCTTGGTCTCATCCGCCTTGGTCTCCTTGCCGGCCGGCGTATTGATGATCAAGTCCACCTGGGCGTTGCGGACGAGATCCAGTACGTCCGGACGCCCCTCGTGGATCTTCATCACCTCATCCACCTGCACTCCCTTCCCGCGCAGATACTGGGCCGTCCCTCGAGTGGAAACCAGCCGAAACTTCAGCTGGATCAGGCGTCTGGCGATGAGGAGGGCGGCCGGCTTGTCCCGATCCTTGACGCTCAGGAAAACCGTTCCCCCTAACGGCACCCGTTGATAGGCGGCAATCTGCGATTTGGCGAAGGCCAGCCCAAAGGAGGTGTCGATCCCCATCACCTCCCCCGTGGACCTCATCTCCGGCCCCAGGATGATGTCCACCCCGAAGAAACGGCCGAACGGGAAGACCGATTCCTTCACTGCGGTAAAAGGAATCTTGACCTCCTGAATGAAGCCCATCTCCTCCAGGGTGGCGCCGGTCATCACCTTCGTCGCCAGCTTCACCAGGGGAACCCCGATCGCCTTGGAGATGAAGGGGATGGTTCGAGAGGCTCGAGGATTCACCTCCAGCACGTAGGCCTGGCCGTCCTTGACCGCAAACTGCACGTTCATCAAACCCTTCACATCGAGCTCACGCGCGAGTTGGTGACTGGCCTTGCGGATCTCTGCAATCACGGCCGGCGAGAGTGTATGCGGGGGCATTGCCATCGCGGCATCACCGGAGTGAACCCCTGCCTCTTCCACATGCTCGAGGATCCCACCGATCACAGCACTCCTTCCGTCGGCCACCACGTCCACATCCACCTCGATGGCGTCCTCCAGGAATTTATCCACCAGGATCGGATGTTCCGGGGAGGCCTTCACCGCGTTAGCCATGTACCCCCGCAGGCTTTCCTCATCGTAGACGATCTCCATCGCCCGTCCCCCCAGCACATAGGAGGGCCGCACCAGCACCGGGAAGGTCAGCCTTCGCGCCACCTCCACCGCCTCCTCCACCTTGCGGGCGGTCCCGTTGGGGGGCTGCCTCAAGCCCAGTTTGTCGATCAGCTGGCTGAATTTCTTCCGGTCCTCTGCGCGGTCGATCGCCTCCGGCGACGTGCCGATGATGGGAACCCCTTCCTGCGCCAGGGCTACCGTCAGGTTTAGAGGGGTCTGTCCTCCGAGCTGAACGATCACGCCGGCCGGACGCTCATGATCCACGATATTGAGGACATCCTCCAGGGTGAGTGGTTCGAAGTAGAGCAGGTCCACCGTGTCGTAATCGGTGGAGACCGTCTCCGGGTTGGAATTCACCATGATCGTCTGGAACCCCAACTCCCGAAGGGCAAAGACCGCCCGCACGCAGCAGTAGTCAAACTCGATCCCCTGACCAATCCGGTTCGGCCCTCCACCCAGGATCATGATCTTCTTAGCCCCTACGGGGGTCTGACCCCCTTGGTTCTGCCCCAACTTCAAGAAGGGGTCTGACCCCTCCAGGTTTTCCGGGGCCCGCTCATAGGTGGAGTAGTAATAGGGGGTGTAGGCCTCAAATTCCGCGGCGCAGGTATCCACCATGTAGAACAGCGGGCGGATACCCTCCTTGAGCCGCATCCGGCGGATCTCCATCTCGTTCTTACCCCAGAGGAATCCCAGCTGCCGGTCGCTGAAACCAAACTGCTTGGCCTTGAACAAAAGCTCCGGATCGAGCCGGCCCACGGGCTTGTGAGCCTGCAACTCCTGCTCCAATTCCACGATCTGGCGGATCTCCTGCAGGAACCACCGGTCGATCTTGGTGAGGCGATTGATCTCGTCATTGGACATCCCCGCCAGCATCGCTTGGCGGAGGGCAAAGATCCGGTCGGCATTAGGGATCCGTAATTTCCCGCGCAGATCCTCTTCCGTCAAGGGAGTGTCTTTACCGTCGGCCCCCAGCCCGAAGCGGCCGATCTCCAGGGACCGCAACCCCTTCTGCAGGGCCTCCTTGAAGGTCCGCCCGATCGCCATCACCTCTCCGACCGATTTCATCTGGATCGTCAGCGTGGGATCCGCGCCGGGAAATTTCTCGAAGGCCCATCGGGGGATTTTCACGACGCAGTAATCCAGCGCCGGCTCGAAGCAGGCCGGGGTCTTGCGCGTGATGTCGTTGGGAAGCTCATCCAGCGTGTAGCCCACCGCCAGCTTGGCCGCGATCTTGGCGATCGGGAATCCGGTCGCCTTGGAGGCCAGGGCCGAGGAGCGGGAGACCCGCGGGTTCATCTCGATCACCACCCGCCGCCCCGTCTCCGGATGGACGGCAAACTGGATGTTGGACCCGCCGGTCTCCACCCCGATGGCCCGGATGATGGTGATGGCTTCGTTGCGCATCGCCTGGAGTTCCTTGTCGGTCAGGGTCTGCACGGGGGCGACGGTGATGGAATCCCCCGTGTGGATCCCCATCGGGTCCAGATTCTCGATGGAGCAGACGATCACCACGTTGTCCCGACAATCCCGCATCACCTCCAGCTCGAACTCCTTCCAGCCCTCCACCGATTCCTCGATCAGGACCTCCGAGACCATGCTGAGGCTCAAGCCCATCTCCGCAATCCGCTGGAACTCGTCCCAGTTGTAGGCAATCCCACCGCCGGTCCCGCCCAGTGTGAAGGCCGGGCGGATCACGTTGGGGAAGCCGATCTTCTCCGCCACCGCCTTCGCCTCTTCCAGCGTATGGGCCACCCCGCTCTGGGGGACATCCAGCCCGTGCGCCAGCATCGTCTGCTTGAACAGCTCCCGGTCCTCCGCTTTCGCGATCGTCTCGGCATTGGCGCCGATCATCTGCACCCCGTATCGTTCCAGCACCCCCTTCTTGGCCAGCTGCATCGCCACGTTCAGGCCGGTCTGCCCACCCAACGTCGGCAGCAATGCATCCGGCCGCTCCCGCGCGATGATCTTCTCCAGCACCTCCGGCGTCACCGGCTCGATGTAGGTCCGATCGGAGAACTCCGGATCGGTCATGATCGTCGCCGGATTGGAATTGACCAGCACGACGGAATAGCCTTCCTCCCGAAGCGCCTTGCAGGCCTGCGTCCCGGAATAGTCGAACTCGCAGGCCTGCGAGATGATAATCGGCCCCGATCCGATGATCAGGATCTTATTGAGGTCACTTCGCTTGGGCACTATTTTCCTTAAATACGGGGGATTTCTGTACTTGCGTCGGCATGATTGGCTGCGTGTGGAACTTCGCTGTCTCTCCGTCCAAGGTGGCAAGCAGCAGTCCAAAGGTCTGCCACGCCTGCCCACCGGACACCAGCCGAGCTTGGGTAGTAATGATCCAGTTTGTGCCTGGCTCTACTACGGAGAGCATCATCTCTTCCTTCGCCAGGATCGTCGGAGGTATTCCCGCCGGAACCTTGATGGGCTGCTTTCGCCCGAAGAGACTCCATGGCCCGCTCGGATCATTCTTTTCTTCCGGCGGCAACTTCACCGGATTCCACCCCTTTGACTCCAGTTTGATTCCCGGCGGCAATCGAAGTAGAAACTCCATCCGGCAATCCTCCCCAATCTCCTTGGGCCATACCTCCGGGTTGCTCTCCACCACCAGCGATACCGGCACAGGCTTTCCCAACACGGGCGGCGTGGACGCCTCGAATACGACTCGAAGTGGCGCAGAAGGGATCTTGGGTTGCTCTCGCTTGGACTCTTGCAGCGTCGGACTCGTTTGCGGCGTTCGACTCGCTTCCGTCGCCGGCTTAGCCTCCGACGTCAGCTTCACCTCTGGCGCCGACTTGGTTTCTATTGCAGGTCCGGACTCAAGTGCGGACTTAGATCGAGCGATCATCGAACGACCACGCTGCGATTTCGATTGGCCGAAATACCAAAACGCTAAAAATCCTGGGAGCACTACGATAAGGATTACTGCAATCCAGACCTTTTTCATCCCTGTTTCCCTCCTGATTTCATTAGATTCACGAACCGCTGGAACAGATGTCCGGCATCGTGCGGCCCAGGCGAGGCCTCAGGGTGGTACTGCACAGAGAAAAGCGGAGCTCTCTTGTGCCGTATCCCCTCGCACGTCTTGTCGTTCAGATTAACGTGCGTCATCTCCACCT
The DNA here is from genome assembly GCA_023248095.1 of Candidatus Omnitrophota bacterium. GTDB lineage: Bacteria > Omnitrophota > Gorgyraeia > 1-14-0-20-64-10 > 1-14-0-20-64-10 > JAHFFF01. The sequence goes on from JAHFFF010000030.1 coordinate 8,915, forward strand.
CGTTGCCTGGGATCGATTCCGGATCGACCGAAAACCCGTGATTCTGCGCGGTAATCTCCACCTTCCCCGTGCTCAGATCCATCACCGGATGATTCGCCCCATGATGGCCGAACTTCAGTTTATAGGTCCTACCACCCAGCGCCAGCCCGAGGATCTGGTGCCCCAGGCAGATTCCGAAAACCGGGATCTTGCCGATGCACTGCCGGACCGTCGATACCAGGTAGGGCAATCCCTCGGGATCCCCGGGACCGTTGGAGAGGAAGAGGCCATCCGGCTTCAACTCGAAGATCTCCTCCGGCCGCACGGCAGCCGGCACCACCGTCACCTTGCAGCCGGCCTGAGTGAGCATGCGCGGGATATGGGCCTTCATCCCGCAGTCAACCGCCGCTACGCGATAGGGCCTTGATCCGGCCGGCGGCTCCTCCGGCCACGGGTAGACCTTCCCGCACATCACCTCTTTCACCAGATCCCTTCCGACGAGCCCCGGCGATTCCCGCGCCTTGCGCACCAGCCTCGCCTCATCCCCATCCACCGTGGAGAGAACTCCCTTCAAGGCCCCCTTCTCTCTCAGCAGGTAAGTGAGCGCGCGGGTGTCCACCCCCTGAATCGCCGCCGTCCCATGCCCCTTCAACCATTCCTCCAGTGTTTTTTCCTTCCTCCAGTTGGAGGCCACCGGGCTCAGCGCTCGGACCACGAATCCTTCCGCCTGTGGCTTTGCCGACTCCGCATCGGCCTGGTTCACGCCGTAGTTTCCGATCAGCGGGTAGGTCATCACCACGATCTGCCCCTTGTACGATGGATCGGTCAGGATCTCCTGGTAGCCGGTCATGGAGGTGTTGAATATCACCTCGCCGGCGACCTCTCCCGGAGCGCCGAACCCCTCTCCGCGGAAAACCGTCCCCTCTTCTAACGCTAAGATTGCCTTCAATTCCCTCTCCTTCTCAAGGTGCCAGGATTAATCCTGGCACCTTTCCATATTCACTCAAAAAGCGTGAGCTGTTTCTCCGCCGTCGGCTGCTCGGTCTCTTTGAAGATGCTGACCTTGCCGTACTCCCCATCGTAGCCGGGCTCAATCTCCACCTGAGCATTCCGCACGCGCAGGATTCCCTCCGCCAATTTCGGCGAAAGATTCTTCCTCAACGCCTCCTCCGGCAGATCCACCAGGATCTCCAGCTCCGTCCCAACCCGCTGCACCAGATCCAGATACTCCTGCTCCACCGCCTTGGACTGCACACCGACCCCCTTGCTCTCCGCGATGATCTGATCCAGCGGCACCAGATTCTTGAACGGAATCCCGCTCGGCGGTTGGTAACCGGCCGGCCGATCGGCCAGATCCTCCACCCGATGCATCACGCCGATCGTCACCTTCTTGCCGCAGACCGGGCAGCGATTCTGATGCTTCTTGGACTCCTCCGGCGAGATCCGGGCCTTGCAGAGGCGATGGCCGTCGAAATGGTACTTCCCCTCTTCCGGAAAGAACTCGATCGTGTAGAGGAAACGTTTCCGGTCATTGGTCCTCAGGATGTCGATAATCGCCGAGTAGGCCGGCTCGCAATCGAACACGTTCGCCTCCCGCGCAATCCGGCTGGCCGAGTGGGAGTCGGAGTTGGAGATGAGTGTGAACCGATCCAGCCGGCTGAGCCTCCAATTCATTCCGGGATCGCTGGAAAGCCCCGTCTCCAGGCAATGAATCTCCTTCGCCTGATCCTGGAAGCACTCCTCGACCGTGTCGAATCCGGAGTTGGCCCCGAAGAGCGCGAACCATGGCGTCCATGCATGAGCTGGAACGATGAGAATCTCCGGGGAGACATCCAGCGCAAGCTTCACCATCTCCCTGGCGGACAACCGCAGAAGCGGCCGCCCATCCGAGGTCAAATCTCCATACTGCGCCAGCTTCTTGTTGACCGCCTCCGCCGTCTCGATGCTCGGGAGAAAGAGCAGGTTGTGGATCCTCTTCGTCTTCCCCCCGGACAGGAACTGGTTGTTCACCTCGGCCGTCAACAAAAACCGCACACCCTTATACTCATACAGTCCGCCCGAGGTTGGCTTTAGCTTCTGCTTCAGCTCTTGCATCCAGAGCGGATGGGTGCAGTCGCCGGTCCCCAGCAGATGGACCCCTTTGTACCGTGCCCATCGGGCCAGCAGGTCCAGGTCCAGTTGGTTGCTGGTGGCCCGGCTGTACCGGGAATGCAGATGGAAATCGGCGACGATCTTCACCCCCCTGCTCCTCTCACGGCCAGAGGAAAAAGTCCACCAGTTCCTCCAACCAGCTGCCCGGATCGTCCGATGCCGGAGAACGCTGTGGCGTCAGCAATCGGGCCCGCATCTCGCTGGCTCGGCCGGCGGCAACCCTTCCATGCCGAGTGTCCGGGAAGGTCTGCGCGATCTTGCTGTACGCCACGTAGGCCACCTCATCCATTCCACCTGTATTGGTTGCTCTGGCGACATCCCCTTCCCGCTGCCACTCCCGCGCCTGCACCACCGTTTCCGGCGAGGCGCCCGTCCCCAGCATCACGATCCCTGCCAGCAATCCCAACGTCACCCAGTTCGTGCGCATTCTGCCCCCCTTCGCTTTCTTATCATGGACGAATTTCCGTAATGGTCATCCCTGCGAATCCATTCCAGGCGATGTTTACGGTTTCCGCTGCATTCTTAGAGTATTGCTCCACCTTCAACTGAAGAAAATCTCCCGCGTTCAGAGCCAAGACATCAGACCATTGAACAGACAAGGTTGTATTACTAACCGTCGCATTTCCGATCCGGGGAGCACATATGGCCACCCCATTGAGCCAAACCTGAAGTTCTGCCTCCCAGCGGGGTGACAAGCCGGTCGTGTAGATCGCCGTTACCAGATACCTTCCCGTCCTGCGGATTGTTATGCGGTCGGTTCCAATATTTGCAAGGTCTCCAATGTCGAAGACTTCCGTATCAAAGTCGATCCCCGTTTGCGCCCAGCCTGGTATCAACTGTGGTGCCTCGCGTGTCATTTTTGCAGTGTGTGGTCTGATTTCGTCTGAGATCACGTTCCAGTTCGCCCCATCCGAGACAATCCGCACCGCGTCGTTGCGAACGTACAGGCTCAATGTCAGCTGACCATCAATCCCCTCTGCGCCGTTCGGGTCAATCACCACCTCCGCCACGTTGTTGCTTACCTTCTTGATGTAATAGGTCCGCCCTGCATTTTGTGCCGCGGGCGGCAATCCAACCGTCATCGCCCCGCCGTTGTTGCACAGAACGATGTTATGTGTCTCATTGAGCGCCACGCTTCCGGCGACAACGGTGACCGCCATTCCTAAGGAACCCTCCACTTGAAGAGTGGATGCCGGAGGATTCGCTATTGTAAATCCAGGCCCAATCCCCACGCGAATCTGCGGGATTGCAGGGTTCGCCACCGTATCCGCACCCGGCATGAACAGCACGTTGCTCACCGCATCATCCGTACCCACCACGTGCAGGCGTCCTGTGGGGGTCGTCGTCCCGATCCCTATGTTCCCCGTCCCCTGCTGGATGAACAACCGAACCGCGCTGTCTGCGTCGCTGTAGACCTGCAGGTGCTCCGACCCCGGCCGGGACCCGATCGTCCATTGAACTACGCTGTTCGTCAGCAGCTGCAGCCCGTTGTAATAGCTGACGTTGTCGCCTCGACTCGCCATGAACAACGCCGTACCGCCGGCATTCGCCAGCACGTTCCCGACCACCTCCAAACGCTGCGATGGCGGATCCGCTGCCGTAAACCCCGGCCCAATCCCCACCCGATCATAGATAAACGCCTGCCCGTCCGCCGGCTGCTCTGCGTTGTATTGCGACCCCACGGTCAAGCGGTTCACATGCAGGATGTCCTGCGTGGGCGCTGTCGGATAGTAGGTCACCAGTTCGATCGTCTCGGCACAGGCTACGCTGGCTGCTAACCAGACCATCGCCAAAACAACGATGATTATCACGTGCCCGTCCACTGAGCGGATTTTCCTCATGCGACCTCCCTTTCAAAAAAGCTACGGCTTCTCATAGGGTACCCTACTTGGTTTCCTCTTTGGGCTGAGCCGGCTGATTTGCCCCCGCCGGCGGCAAATCCATCACCGCGACTCCTTCGGGAAGCGTAAAGATGAATTGATCGTCGGCGATCGGGACGTTCACCTCCACCTGGGAATACTCCTGAGTCAGGACCTCCTGGCCCTTTTCATCCAGCAATACCATCCTGCGCAACAGCCCATCCTTCTCAGCCACATCGACCCGAATTTGCTTAACCGGAACGGGCGCCCCTTCAACCGATGCGGGAAGGGGCTGCCCCTCAAACCGCAAGAGAACCTCCGGTCCCCCCTCGACTCGTTTCATGAACCGGACGGTCTCCGGCTTAGCCTCCGAAAAAGGCCGATGCGGGCCAGGCGGTTCCGGAGGGGTCGTGATGCGGTAGACCACAGCGCTCTGCGGATAATATTGCCACTCGGTCTTGCCGTCTGATACGAGAAGCTGGGTGTTCTCTTTCGCCTCCCCCTCGTGAATCTCCAGACGCCGATGGGCCGGCTTTTTATAGAGGATGGTCCCCTGCAGCTTGAACAACTTGCCGTCCGCCTCCTTCGCCTCAAGGGTGAAGGTGGTCCGGTAACTCTCCCACCCCGCTGCCTTAG
>JAHFFF010000183.1 GCA_023248095.1 Candidatus Omnitrophota bacterium
GTCTCAAGGCCAAGACGCTGGCCAAGCTCAAGCAGTACCCGGACCTCGTGGATCGACAGGCGCTTGCTGCCGCCCGGACGTTGGCCCAGTTTGATGAAGTGGTGACCGCGCCGGTCCATGGGTTTAGCAGTGCGGCCGACTACTGGAACTGTTCCAGCTCAGAAAACTTCCTGCCGAAGATTCGGCGCCCCAGCCTACTCATCAACTCCAAGGATGATCCGTTCCTTCCGGAAAGCGCCCTGCCGCTGGCAGCGGTGTCGGCGAACCGATTTCTGACCGCGGAGTTCACTTCAAGCGGCGGCCACCTAGGATTTCTGGCCGCAGGGCCGTGGCCCGGCCGGCCCATCTGCTGGGCAGAGGATCGAGCCATCCGATTTCTGGAGAGGTGCGCAGCCGCCTCCAGCCCCGCGTGGTAAACTGATCCCAAACATTCCCATGTCCAGACATCCTCACGAACTGTCCATCCCGAGGGACCTGCGGCCGCTGGCATGGGCCATCGCTCTCACCATTGCATTCACGGTGCTGGAGATCGTCGTCGGGCTTCTGTCGCACAGCCTGGCGTTATTGGCCGATGCGGCCCACATGGTCAGCGACGCAGCTGCGCTTGGGATTACCCTGGCGGCCACCTGGTTTGCCGCTCGGCCGGCAACTCGAACCAAAACATTCGGTTTTTATCGCACGGAGATCCTGGCTGCGTTCTTAAACGGCCTGGCATTGTGGTTGGCCGTCATCTCTATCGTCTACGGGGCGACCCGGCGTATTGGTCATCCGTTGGATGTCCGGGCGCCCATGATGTTCGTCACCGCGGTGATCGGTCTGGCAGCGAATCTGGCCTGTTCCCGGATCCTCCGATTCTCCAAGGGGCAGGGGCTCAGCTTCCAGAGTGCCTACCTGCACGTTCTGGCGGATGCCGCCAGTTCGGTCAGCGTCATCGGAGCTGCGGCGGTGATCTGGCTTACGGGATGGAGCCTGGCAGATCCGATTGCCAGCCTTCTCGTTTGCGTGAGTATCCTTTACAGCTCCTGGACCTTGATCAGTCAGTCCGTGAACATCCTGCTGGAGGGGGTTCCTGTTCACATTGATGTGGTCGGAATGATGCGTGCCATGCAGGAAATCCCGGGGGTTAGGCGCGTCCACGACATCCACGTTTGGACGATCACCTCTGGGATGGAGGCAATGAGCGGGCATGTAGTCGTGCAGGATCTCAGCCGGGGGCAGGATACGCTGTCGAGGCTCAACGCCCTTCTCGGCGAGCGGTTCGGGCTCCACCACGTGACGCTGCAATTGGAGACGGAGTGAAGATGATTCCCTTGCAGCCGGTTCTACTCCTCCTGACAGGGCTGGTCCTTGGGATGCGTCATGCCTTCGATCGGGACCACGTCACTGCGGTGACCCATTTTATCTCCTTGGAGCCGGATTCTCTCAAGAGCGCCTGGTTTGGCTGCCGCTGGGCCATCGGTCATGCGATGACGGTTCTCTTCCTGGGCTCGTTCATCCTGCTGCTTCATTTGAAATTCGATCCGGCTTTTGAGAAATACGCGGAGCTTGCCGTCGGGGTTTCCCTGATTGTGCTGGGCCTGTGGCGATTGATCCTGCTGGTTAAGGAACGCAGGCGGGACACCTTGCATGCGCACGAAGAAGCGGCGCATACGCACCATCATTCCGATAGGCCAAAGAGCGAGCATGTCCACAAGCTCGCCCCCACCTTGGTGGGCATGGTTCATGGGGCGTCAGGGACTGCGGAGCTGTTTGTGTTACTCCCCATTACGCTGATCAGCACCACCTGGCTTGCATATCTCTACATCGGCCTTTTCAGCCTTGGATGCGCGGGAACGATGAGCGGGTACGGCTACGTCATGGGCCACTTCTATCACCGGATCAGCGAGGCCGGGCAACGGATCTACCGTGTGCTGGTCGTTCTGACATCCACCTCAGGGCTGGTGCTCGGTGTACTGTGGATCCTTAAGAACCTCTAGTAAATTCCTCAGGCACTGACCCGGTAAACGCGGTCGCCGATGCGGGCCCTGGAAGAAACCTTGACCCCGAACTCATCCCCTTTCCGGGCCTTCGAGATCGGCTGATGATTGATCTGCATGGAGGTGAGGGTTTGCTTCAGTTTCGTGGTGTGGCCGCGGATCCAGACCTGGTCTCCAAGCTTCAAAGTGCCTTGGGTCACCCGGATGACGGCCACGACCGGTATCCGGAAGAAGGCCACCACCCGGCCGATCTCTTTCTCCGCTGGTGAGGCAGCCGTCTTTTTCTTGGAAGGTTTCTTTTTCTTGAGTGTTGTCTTTTTGGCGCGGCCGGGCGTTTTCTTGCGCGGCTTCTTCTTTTCCTGAGATCCCATGAGTTTGGCGAGCAATTTCTTCAGCATGGTACGAAATTAATCCTAAAAGAGAACTTGGTCAAGAGGGTATTGCGATCTAATGCGGGGTTGTTAGAAAGAATTTAAATCTACATATACGCTTGACAATAGCCAAAAAGATCAGCCATGCTTTTATTAAGGAGGGAAGAGCGATGAGGAGAAAGACAATGGTATGGTTTCTAGGGATGGCAGTGGGGTTAACCTCCGGCGTGGCTGCTGCGGGTGGCCCGGTGGAAAGGGAAAATGTCAATGTTCTGCCGGAAGATCACGTCACCGGAATCAGTCAGGCCGAGCTGCATGTGAAGAATCAGAATGCCTTGGACGCTTTAATACAGGCCCAAGCGCGCACCAACAGCGGCATTCGCGATCAGGGCAAAGGGATAGGCAAGGGGAAAGGCCAGGGTGCCGAGCATCGAAGTGAGCAGGGAGCTGCCCACGCCGGCCCCAAGGAGAAGTAAATCACCTAGAAGCTCAACAAGAGAAAAATCCTCGCCTCAAGATAGGGAACTTCTCAAGCGCCCGTCACTCCGCTGGGCAAGCTTTTCGCCGCCTGCATTTCCGCTATGGCTGGGACCCCGGACAGGTGGTAGCCAATCCCCTGTTCACGTAACCGAGATAGCGTATAATAGCCTACATGGAGAAGAAAGAGGATGGAGTCCGGTTTGAAGAGCTCCATCTCCACCCGAATCTGCTCAAGGGCATCCACGATTTAGGTTTCCTTCACCCTACCCCGATTCAGGCGCAGGCGATCCCGCTCATCTTGGCCGGCAAAGATCTGATTGGCTGCGCCCAGACCGGTACCGGTAAGACCGCGGCCTTCGTCCTGCCGATCCTCCACAAGCTTCTGCAGGGAAAGAGCGGGAAGCATGTGCGCGCTCTCATTATCGCCCCCACCCGTGAGTTGGCGCTTCAGTCCATGGATCATCTGAAGGCCCTCTCCCGTTACGTCCACTTGAGGGGGGCCGCCATCTTCGGCGGTGTTCCGATGCAGCCGCAGATCTCCGCCCTGGCGCATGGG
>JAHFFF010000031.1 GCA_023248095.1 Candidatus Omnitrophota bacterium
ACTATCTGCAGGTGAAAGAGAAACAGGAAAACCGGTTGAAGGAGCTGGACCAGAAGAAGGGAGTAGGCACGAAAGAGGATATGGTGGATGCGGTCTCCCTCGGCTTGGTGCCGGCAGCAGCGGAGGTTCGGCAAAGGATACCGTACGCACATGGAAGTCCTAAGTTGCAGGATCCTCTGCCGGCGGAGGTGGTGAAGAGGTTCGAGGGTGCGGTGAATCGGATGCGTGGGCTGGATCCCAGCTTGCCGGAGTTGGTGAAGAACGATCGGGTAGCCCAGCGGGCCTATGAGATCTGGGAAGCCTCCGGCGGGACGCACGGCCACGACAAACAGGATTGGACGCAGGCCGAGCTGGAGAAATCCAGCAGCGTCAGCTTCGATCAGATCGCAAACTACCTGAACGAGCTCAGCAAACTGTTGTCGACGAAGTACGGCGTCTTTCTTGGGGTTCGGCCAGAGGCAATCTCCGGCGGTTATGTCGAATCGATCAAGCCGGTTGTGGATGAGAATGGCCAGCCGGTCATGAGCCAGGATGGTCAGCAGATTCAGCAGGTGGAGATTGGCAAGGCCTTCCCCGGCCTCCAAGGTTCCAACGTGATCTTAACCACCGCCGTGACCTCCATGCATTTCAAGGATTTCGCCCCGTTGAACCGAACCGAGTCCCATAAACGGTCCAAGAGGGATAGGGCGGAAGAATTGGCCAAGCTGGCGAAGGAGGAGGGTGGGTACGAGGAAATCGAGGAGCGGATCATTAAGAGTTTGCCCGATACCTTTAAGGCGATCGGTCTTAATAAAGAGGATGTGGAGAAGGCTGTGACCGCCAGCGTGCCGATCGTAAAGGAATGGGTGGCGGCGGTCAAGGCCACGATGCCGGATCCGTCGGATTCGCAGGCTATAGAGAAGATGGCTGAGCTGTTGATGAAGATGGAGGAGGTCGAAGAGGTCCGGCACTTGAAGGATGATGCCCGAACCCGGCTGGACAAGTCCATGCCTGACCAAGATGATGTTCACCGGGCGGTGCGCGGCATCCTCGACCAGTCCGGCCCGATTGGGAGGCTGTTCTCCAGGAACGGGCTGAATCTGGCCGCGCCGGAGACCTGGCGGGATCATGTTCCGGGCGCCATCTTCGAGGCCTCCGCCAAGATGGAGCGTCTGATGAAGGCGGACCAGCCCACCGTCGAGCTGGCCAACCTGCTTTATCACTGGAGCCAAGCTATACAGGGCGGCGGCCGGGAGAGTCGGGAATACACCACCGCCTTCGCCCTGACCGCGTACGTCTCCAGCCAACAGAAGCTGGAGAAGGTCTATCCCGTCTCCTTCCTGCCCGATGAAGAGATCCAGCAGAGGATCCAGCCCAAGCTGGTGAAGACCGATCGGACGAAGGATGGGAAGACCGAGTTCCGCCTGGAGCTGGTGCGCACCGGCCAGTGGAGCACTCCAAAGAAGGATCTGGAGGGCATCGAGGATCTCGCCAGGGTCTTCGTCGAGCGGCAGGTTCCTCAGCAGAGAGAAGCGCTGGCGGAATGGGTGAAGCGTCACCTCGGTCCTCGTGAGGATGGGATGGCCGAGGAGATATTGAACGCGCCGCAGGACCAGTTGTCAGGGCTGCGGGAACGGATAGTGGGGAAGGGCATCCAGAAGGAGGTTGAGAAGTGGCTGACTGAAAACCGGCAGGAAGGAGTACTGCATCTGGTCGCCCGCGTGAACGGGAAGATTGTGGGCCAGATACGTGGGACACCCCTCATGGATAAGGATAAGTCGGGCTATCTTCTTGGGGATGCCTGGATCATTCATCCGGACTATCAGAAGGGATCCGGTATGGGTCCCAAACTGCTGGAGGCAAGGTTCAATCTGGCGGCCGAGGGAGCCGTTCTCGATCCTCGGACGGGCAGGCCGTACAAGGCAATCTCCGCCCACGCCAGGCGAATGGAATTTGGCGAGGAGCATACCACTCCGGCCAGGGCCGATGATCAAGCCGGCCCCATCCTGACGTATTGGATCAAGATGCTGGGCATTCCCATTGGGGATCCTCGGGCGGCATTGACGGAGTTCTTGAAGAAGCCGGGTGTGGTTCACGAGGTGGTAAAGGATTATTATTCCGCCTCGCCCCAGGCCCAGGAGGCGGGGGTGGCTTCAGTGGACGCCGACTATTTCACCATTCCGTTGCAGCCGGTTTCAGTGCAGGCAGGAAAGGCCTCCGGCCAGCTGGGCCAGCAGCAGCGCGTTGCCGCTGGGCTGGAGATGGAACAGGAGATCGAGCGGCAGCATGAAGTCAACGAATCGGCGCAGATCGGCCCGAGAGAGGATCTGGCGACTCAGGGTTGGCCGCCGACGGAAGCCGAGGATTTTGTATTCGAGACGTCAAGAAGGTTGTTAAGCAGGCTGGAGCCCATTGTGCCGGTCGAGGGTCGCGAGAACTGGAGCCCGAAGGAATTACAGAATCAAGTGAAGAAGGCCCTGGAGGGCAAGGTGGTGGATGAGGGCAAGGTGGAAAGGCTCAAGGCCATGGGCATCTTCAGGGAATGGAACCTAGAAACGATCAACTGCGCTTGTGCGGTGATCAAAAACCTCCTGGCGCGCATGGGCAGAAAGATCAGCATTCAGCAGGTAGTGATATTGGTGGCTGCGGCCTTGGTGGAGAAGAGGCATGACCTCGAGGATACCGTCATGATGCAATTGGTTGAGGGCAAGCCTCAGATCGACGTTTCCGATCGGGTCATCCATGGGGTCGTAAGCGAGTACTTGAAGCAAGAGAATGTGACGGTGACGAAGCGGCTGGATCATCTGGAGCAACTTGCGGAAACGGGCAAACCGGCCATCCTGCGGGTGTCTGGAAAACGAGCCTCGGGTGAGACCTATTGGCACTGGGTGGTTGCCCAGGTTCAGAAGATGCTGGATGGGTCGGTCCGGATTATCGTGGATGAGTCCCATGTGAGCGGCGAGGTATCCAAGCAGGAACTCGAGGCGCACTGGGCGGCGCCCGGGTTATCTGCGGATCAAATCCGGATCGCCATCATGCCGGCGGATGTCGCTCGGGGTTCGGCGGTTAATTTCCCTGTCTTTGGCCGCGGTGAGCCGGTCTTCTTCCGAGGAGGGGAGGCGGCACCGATATCCACCGTTCTGCCGGAAGCGGTCCGGCAGACTGTGCCGACCCAGGCGCCAGCCCGCTCTTGGGCACGATCCGTCTTCGCGACCATTGCAATATTCGGACTACTCACGTTTGCTCCGGCCGCAACGGATGTCTATGCGGCGAACAACGTCTACACCAACTATGTCAATTACGCCGCCGCGAATCGGTTGAACAGCGAAATGGCGCTGAAGCCGGCGTTACTGACTTCGCCGATTGTAGAACCGCAGGGGGTCGACGGCCAGGCGGTTCTGCCGACAAAGAACCGGTTAGCCGGCAAGAAGAAGAAGGTCAAGGCGGACCGCAAGAAACGCGCGACACAGGACTCCGATCCGATCGAGGCGTTGCGGAAAAAAGTAGAGGACTCGCTGGAGGAAGGGACCACCCCCTCCCCGCTGGAGGAACTGGGGATGCTGGCCGCCATCCTGGAAGAGAAGGGTGTGGAGTGGGACATCAGCCTCTTCTGGAGGTACATGGACTTTTCGCAGGAGGAGGGGGCTGTGGGCATCCGGGGGGCGCAGGTCAAGGGGACTCTCCTTGAGAAAAACTTCGACGACTTCCTTACCAATATCAGGTCCACATACTACGATTCCATCGACGATCTGATGCGGCGTTGGGAGAAACTGGAGGGGGACTATGGCCTGAGCGGCATGGACCAGGGCGGTGTTGTGCTGGAAGAACCGGAGCCGGAGGTCGTCGGGCAGCAGGAGATGGAGCATCTGCCGGTTGTTCCGGTGGTGCAGCCGTTCCTCCCGCCGACCGGAAGCGAAGCAGAGTGGCAGGATCCGAGCTGGTTCACCATGGAGTTGGATAAGGTGGCGGCTACCCATCTGTTCGGTGGGGTGACGATGGCAGGTTTGGAAGAATTCGCGCGTGATTCCAAGGAAAGGTTTGCGGGGCGCTACGGATGGCAGGCGGGTCTGGAGGAAGAGGGTGCGGTTTCCCGGCGTGATCCAAGCGGAAATCGATACCTCATCCGGCCGGACGGAAGCAGTGTCCAAATATGGGACTGCTTCGACGGGGCTCGGGCTGAGGCGAAGGTGTTGCGGCGGGCCGGGTTGGAGGAGGTAGAGCTGTTTGTCGGACAGACTGAAGACTTCACAAGGGATGTGTTCCTTCAGGGAAGAATGCCGACCGGCCAAGTGATCCGCATGAGCGTGGTCTCCACCAAGACGGGGTTGGAAGAGGTTGGGCCGAATCACATTTCGCAGTGGAGCCACATCCAGCCAATCTCTTCGGGATTGGAGGAGCAAATTGCCTCCATGCGGAAGGGGGGAGCAATCGGGCTGTCCCAATTGAGGCCGCTGGCGGTTGAAAGGCAGAAGGACGGATCCGACCTGCTGACCTTGGGTGGCCTCGAGGAGGAAGGGAAGGATTCCTCTCGTGTGACGGTGTTGCAGCGCTTGGTGAAGAAGGTGAAGAGGGCCGGTATGGAGGAGGCAGTGGAGGTAAGGGATGTCGCCTTCTATCAGGTAAGCGGCGTGCCGGTTAAGAAGTCAAAGCTTTTGAGCGACGGCACATCCATCCTGCGAGTGGAGCTGGCTGATGCCTCTAAGAAGGTGAAACGGTACGGTCTATCCGGGATCCGCAGTGGGGAATCTCGCCGGATGGTCCGGAAGGAGTTGGACAAGGTGTTCCATGGAAACCAGCGCGTCAAGATTATCATCTCCGGAGGTGCTGAAAGCACGAAAGGCTTGGAGGCGTTATTGAGTTTGTTGAGATTGCCGTTTGATGAGGAGCCCTACACGTTGCATGGCAGGGACTCCGTCAACAGCTCGCCCCAAGCGATTGCGGAATGGCGGCATCAACTTCAGCATCTACTCAACGGTGACAAGATCATCCTGTCGAACTCTGTCCTGGAGAGGATTGGGGCGGAGTATTTCAGGGCCGTCCTCACCACTCTACCTGCGGATGTGGCCCCAAGGGTGGTGCTTTGGAAAGTCCCCAGGTACTGGGAACAGTTAGGGTTTCACGTGGTGAGCACCCTGGCAGGTTTGGAGGAGGTTTTGCCGGTTGGTGTGTCGGCCCGCATCATCGTGGTTTCCGATGAGGACCGCAAGCTTGCCCGCTTGTTGCGCAAGCGGTTGGCCCGGTCCGGTGTGATTGAACTGCAGGCGGGTGACGGTCTGGAGCGGTTCCTGCTGGCGTTGAACAAGGCGCTGGGTATGCCGAAGAAGACAATAGATGCCGGGCTGAAGGAGCTGGCGGCGGCCTTCCGCTCCATCCTGCGGGAGGAGGCCTAAGCGAGGGTGTTAGTAAAATATATGCTCAATTATATGACCCCCCATTCTCTGCAGGCGGTGATATACTTAAAAAGGAGGATTTTTTGTCTCCGCTTACTACAGACTTTGTTTTCGCCTTTACATGTTGAATAGAGACCGGCTGTCGAAAGAGAGAGGGCTAGGTTCGCCTGAGCTTGATGCTGCCCAGGCGGAGGGGGTCCTTCTGCCTGCATACAGGCCGCGCTTCCTGCCGATCCTGAAGGGAATCGCCGCGGTGACTGCTTTTACCTTCATTTCCACCTCCCTCCTGCCGGCCGGCTGGGCCTGGCCGACGCGCCAGACCGATCAGATGCGCAACATGGGGGCCGAATCCCCCCAGGTGGAGGCCGGTTTGGAAGAGAAGCTGAAGGGCCCGCGCAAGGCAGCGGTTGCAACTCCTGCCCTTGAGCAAACTGAGGCTCCGCCTGTTCCCGCACAGGCTCCGGTTTCGACCCCGTGGTCCCGTCGCGAATTCATCACCGCAAGTGCAGGGGCTCTTGCAGGGGCTTTCCTTGGATTATCCGCACAGCCGAGTCCAGCTGCCGCTCAGCAGCCGGTTTCCCCGACAACGAGAGAACTGGTGCGGGGTATCTTTGCGAAGCACCCGACCTTCATCTCCGAGAGTCAGAAGCTCTTGGATGGTTTGAAAATTAGGCAGGCCGTCGTCATTCGCCCCAATATCCCTGAGGCGCAGTGGAAGATTGCACAGCAGCGGTACCAAAAGGAGACCGGTGAGGAACTGCGGGGGCTGGATCTGACCGGTTTCTACCTGGAATTTCCTCCGGTCCGTTTGGAAAGGGGGCTGACCGATCTGGGTCGGGGGGGCCAAGTCATCGTGCAGCCGACGGAGAGGGAGTTGCCCAGGCTGCCCAATCCGTTGCAGGTGGAGGCGGAGGTCACCGCATTTGGACAGACGGAGGTCACACTCCGGCTGCGCAATGCGCCCGAGGGGGCGGTCGCGGTTCCTCTGGTTCAGATTGAGGGGGAATGGTACATGGAGCCGTTCGCCGATCAACGAGGGGCGCATGCCGTAGGCCGGGATGGAACAGTCACCGTGCGCACCATGATCCGGAACGAGCGAGGACAGTTTGCGAGGGGTCGAACGGCGGTCCTGGTCTTTTCTTCCATGGCGAACTTCCAGACTTATCTGCGTGGCTATCGGATCCACAGCAGGGAGGAGGTCGGGCAGGCGGAGGCGAATCCCAGGCCCGTTTCCTTTGCGACGCTACGAATCGGCGATACAAACCGCGCAGTGGGGAGCAGCACATGGTTCGTTCCGGCCGGTTCGACTTTCGAACCCTCCTATAGGCCTCGCGAGCAGCTTTGGATTTACACGCAGGCAGTGGTGCTGTATTCGCTTATCGGGCAGCGGGATTGGAAAGGGGCCAGGGATCTGGCCGACAGATTAGTCCGCCTGGGCAAACAAGAAGAGGCCTTGGGTTTCCTCGGCGGCTACCACTTCTCCTATCGGGCGGACCCGAATGATCCTTGGATCGACCCGCGAGGCCCCACCGGTTCAGTCTTTTGGGTGCTGGCCTCCCTGTACAACTACATGTTGCAAACGAGGGATTTCCGGCACCTGCAGTGGGTCAATCGCAAGTTCAGATCGATCATCACCGATACGCAGGTGACCCGCGGCGACAAGGAAGATCTGCGGCACGGCTTCTTTCGGAGCATGCGCTACACGGAGATCAAGGGTACCAATCCCGCTACGAAACAGCCTTATCCGACCCTCCGTGACCGATCCTACTTGGATCAGATCGGCTACGTCACCTATCAAGGGGATCCCAACGTTCTGTTTGATGAGGTTTCTACGGAACATGGTCCACTGGATGCAGGATTTCTCTTCCCCGTGATGGAGGCGGCCAACCTGGGTGCCCCCAAGGGAGATCAGGACCAGCAGATGCTCAAGGAGCTGCCTAGTTTCCGGGGAAGGTACCGGCTGATGGTGAATAACGTTCCAAGGCTTTGGATCCAGGCTAAGGAAGGGAGCCATCTTGCGGTTGGAGTGATTCGTGATCCAGCAGGCAAGGGGTATGTCCACAATCGCACCGAAGCGGCCGATACGGCTGCCTGGGCTGGGGGGCTGTTTCTGCCGCACAACGTGGAAATGGCCTCGGAATCGTTCCGGTACCTCTTAGCGAGATTCCGGAGGAATCAGCGGGTGGGAGAGATGCACGGTTTGCCGGTAGCCACCCGAAAACAGATGAATCCTAAGGAGATCGTAGCCGGATTTTCTCTGCTGGATCGGAATTTCATGGATAGCTTTCTGGAAGGGGTTGTGCCCGCCAACCACCCGGATCGGCCTCTTTGGTCTCAGATGATTCAGCTGGAGATGACGCTCAGCGTGATCCTGTTTTCCGGGGCGGTTGCCGACGACGCGAGATTCCCGGAGGAGATTCGCCGCCGAGCCCGCACCACGGCGGAAGAATCCGCGCGAGGAGTAGTGCGGATCCATGAGCTGTATGGATTCCTAACATATGCAACGCTGGATGCGCCGTTGTTTTCAGCTGGGCGGCCGAGCGCTACTTCTCTTGCGTGGGCTTTGGCAGTAGCCCACGGTGCCCCCAATCTCCTGATTGTCGATGTGTCCAAACAGATGCGGGAGGAGATCAATCTCCGCCCGCGCCAAGCGGGGCTGGAAGAAGCGGCGGAACCGGCTGCCGTGGAACCGAGAGTTGAAGCAGTATATGAACCGCCGGCCACATCTGCTCCGACACCTGCTTTGCCGCCAACTACGACTTCTGTTGAGACGGGTCCTCCAGTCCCTGTTGTTAAGGAAGCTGCGGTTGCGAAAGCTCCGGTTGGCGAAACGCGAGCTGGCGGGAATTTCTGGGCGAAACGGGACACAGCTGTTGGTGTTACAGCTAAGCCTGTAGGTACCGGCTTGGAGGAGAGACCCCAACCGTCCGGTATGACCCGGCGCAACTTCCTCAAGGTAGGGGCTATGGCGGCGGTTGGCCTGGGTCTCTCTGAATTGGGCCAGCCCAAGGTCGTTGCGCAGCCGCCTCCTGTCCGTCCCCCCGTACCGCTGGGGACGCTGCGCACGGGTCCCCTTGATAACCGCCCTGGCGTGCTGAACGAGGCCAATAAGATCCGGGTGGACCGAACCACAGGAAGGGCCTACGTCTCCAAGCTGAGGGAATTCTACGAACCGCGCGCCCTGCCTCATCCGAGGAAGTTCTGGCCGGCCTTCACGGATCAGGTCTCGAATCGGGTTCATCAGGCTACCCGGGAGGCGGGCCGTCGTTTGGGCTGGGACAAAGCCCCGCCCACCCGCGCGGAAATCCAACAGAAGGCGGATGGGGCGTCGTTCGCTCCGGATGTGGCAGGTGTCCTGCGCAGTTACATCGGCTGGGCCCCTTGGGAGGTGGACGAGGCGTGGTGGCCGGCGATCTTGGACTTGATGGCGAAGCGGGCCGGCGTGGATCTCGATCAGCCGATCACCCGCTACCATTCAAGGGTCTATCTGGACCCGTACGGGTTGCTCCGTACCGACCGGCCCTGGTCTGTAGCGGGGTATGTCCGGCTGCGGGAACTGGCCCGCCAGCGGGGGGTTCATATAGTTCCCATCTTTGGAGACCCCAGCATGGGGGAGGATCCTGAGGTGGCTCAGCTCCTGTTGCGCGATTTTGTGACGACCGGGATCTTTGTTCCCGACTCGGATGGAATCATCCGCTTGGCGCTGGACATCGAGCAGGACGATCGGGAAGAGTACGTGATTAAACCGGGCGATTCACCGGAAGTAAGGGCCGAGAAGGAGGCGAAGGAAAAGCAGTTCTGGGAAAACGTGTTGGAAGTGGGCCGCGCCGCCCAAAGGCTCCTTCATCGCGATTTCCAGCTCCCTTCCTCAGAGGCCCGCCCGAGCGTGGAGATCACCTTTTACGTTCGGTCGGACATCGGCAGCCTGATCAGGAAGTACAACCTGAAGACCTCGAACGAATTCCGGTTCCTCACGATGAACTACTCCAACCGGATCGAGGAGATCGTCGGCCAGGTCAATCGGACGCGCCAGGACATTCAGAACATGAAGGAGTTTCGGTGGGGTGGGGTCGTGGTGGACATCGGCCCTCACGTTGTGCGTGAGGAATCCCTCTGGTGGGATCCGGCTGGGCCTTTCCAGAGCCGGGTGGGGGACCGGGCGGCCGAGGCCGGCCGGCAGGTTCACGGGGTCCTGCAGGCGGAAGATAAATTTGAGAGGGAGTACGTCGCCCATACCCACGACATCATGAAAGATCTGGTTCCATTCCTCATGACCCGGGGACGGGATCCGGAGGAGATGGCCGACTGGCAGGCGAGAATGGATTTGAAGAAATTCTGGGGAATCGTCAAGAAGGTAATCGCCTTCGCCTCCGGGGTGCCGAAGAAAGCGCCTCCGGCTCGGTTCGGTGGTTTGCCGGAAATCCAGGTTTCCGACCAGCGGGCGCTGGAGAGCCTGATTCTGCAGGCCCAGCGGACGATCTCTGGGATGATCGCCTCGGGCGGGCTCGCCGCCCACTGGGCAACGGTCTTCGACACGCTGATGATGTCCATCCGCATGCGGCGGCCCTATCTTCAGCACGACGAGAATGACCTGGTGCTTGGGCCGGACCTGGGGTGGGCTTACCTGTTCATGAAGATGCTCTACAGCAAGCAGTTCGGCCGGACCGGCAGGATCGTCAAGGTAACCCGCACCTTTGTGGATCCTTCCTTCGAAGGAGAGAAAACCCTGTTGCCCAACGGGGAGGAGGTCAAGGGGCGCCTGATCCTTTCCGATCCGGACATCCTGGCCGATGGGAGCAGCGCCAGGAGGCGGGCCAACGACGCGCGGGTCACCCAGATTCCTTCCAACGGCTACAACATCTATTGGACGGTGGATGTGGAGAACATAGACTCCGAGCCGTTCTCCGGCTACGTTCGGATCCTCCCATACACCGGCTATGGGGAACCGGTTGAGCGAACCTCCGTGCGTATCGATTTGGGAGTGGGTCAGAAGGGAACCTATCTTGTCGAGTCCACCGTGGACAAGGGTGACAACACCCAGCAGATCTACGGCCCCGATGGGGTGACCCCAAACGAGACCCTCACAGACCCGTTCCAGCGGAAGGGCTGGTTCCACCGGAATGTCCCGGTTTCCGAGGGGATCTTCCTGATCACGGAGAGTGACGAGCCTGAAATCGTTCACGCCGTCGGCGCGGGGGCGTTCAATGCGCTGGCGCTGAGCAGAACGCTGCGGGATCCCCGAATTCGGGAGGATCTGCTGAGGCAGATCCGCAAGGTCATCGCGGATCACCAGATTTCAGAGCTGGCCCCGTTTTCCCTTTCCCGGCCGCTCGGGGTGCGGGTCCGGCTGGAACCTCAACAGGACCCGGTGGAGCTGGTCCATTCCATCGCCAACTGGAATCGGCCGACCGATCTGCGGCATCAGCACGGAACTTCCTATATGGTGGTGGACAGCCCCGAGCTCGTTGATCTGGTCCGTGAGATTCAGAGGCAGAGGCACCTGCGCGGAGTGCCGAGGACGCCCGAGGAAGAGGCTGTCCTCTACCAGGATTTGGTGGATACCTGGAGGGCACCCGATCCCGATCACCCCATTCCGATGGAGCTCCGGAGGATAGCGGAACGACTCCGGACTCTGATGAAAGAGGCCCGGGCGCAGGGGATGAAGGTGGTGTTGCAGGTCAACGCCCGAGACGCGATTCGGGAGGAGGAGATTAATCCCCTGGAACGAGACGAGAACCTCCGCGGGATCCGGGAATTCTTCGGAATCCTGAAGACGGTGACCGAGATGGATGCATTCGATTTGAACAAGACCTACTCCACCCTGATTGCCAACTCAGATCGGCTTCGTCCTGAAGAGCTGCAATGGCTGGTTCGTTATTACGAGAATGCCCAGGCCCCGCTCACCTTGTTGGGACAAAGCGGGTTGCAGCGCGAGGTGGGGCAGTCTGCGCTGGGTCAGGTCCATGATTTAACGCAGTTGGGTGAACGGGAGCAAGTCCTTGCCGCGCTGCAGCGGGCCCAGGAGCGGGAACTCCCCGTCGCCGAAAGAGAGAGACGTTCTCTCGGCATGGCCCTATTAAGGCCGGATCAGCTCCCCCTCTTCCAGTCCTTCCAGAATGTGGAGGGATTGGCGGAGATGCTGATCGGCCCGCCGCGGCAGGAGCCGATGAAGAGCGACGAGATGAATTTCGAGAGGATCGCCGTCCCCAACTGGGTCGCCCGTCAGATCCTGGAGCCCCGGCCTTCTCTGCTTGCCACCAGCGGGATCGTGGTGGAGGCGCTTGGATTGAAGAAAACGGTTCCTTTCATCACGGGCCACATGAGTGTTGCGGCCGAGCGGATTGCGTCGGATCCCACGCGGGCCTTCACCCTGCGATTCTGGGATCTGGACACTGAACGTCAGGAACCGTTCGTGTTGGAGATGCCGTTCTTCCCCAACCAGTTCGACCTCAAGCAGGCGCTGACGGTGGCCGCAACCGGATTAAGACGCGGGAGACACTCCCTGCGTGTGGAGGTGGTCCCCACAGTCGGGCTGCCTCGCCTTCCGTCAGAATCGCAGCCAGGTGCCCACCCCCTGCTTCATCTTGATGGCCAGCCGGCTTTCTGGATCTTGAACCCCGGGGAAGGGGTGGTTTCCTGGGTTCCGGTCAATGGGAGCAGACTCCATTTCGCCGAGGGGCCTGCGGTTCGGCTGGAGGTCGGGGGAAGGTCCCGTTACCTTGAAGAGCACCGCACGATCACCTTTGGGGAGGGTGGGCCGACTTTGCATCTGGGGCGAAACCGGATGCTGGACCGGTTGGTTCTCTGGGTGGACCGGGGGGACGCTGCCAATCGGCAAGTCCTGGTTCCGCCGCGAGAGATTGACCGAACGGGGCTGGCGGAGTTTCAGGTGGATGGGGCCGACGTCAAGGTCCAAATGGATCGGATCTCCGGCAGGATTCAGCTTTGGGTGGGCAACCAAAGGATGGATCTTTGGCAATTGGTGGACCAGAGAGCAACCGGCCGCTGGGTGGGAGAGGTAGAGGTAACCCGGGAAGGTGAGAATATCTCGATCACGGCTATGCTCGGTAACCGGGTCCCATTGGCGGTGAATGTGGAGCCGGAGTTGCCCAGCTTAGCGACCGGATTTCCCACTCAGGTTCGGGACACCACGGCTGAGCAGGTGATCGGTTTCGACCGCCGGCCGGAGCAGGTCGCTCGCGCATTGGGTGACACTGCTCTGGCGGTGGCCACCGCGGCAGGTGCCGTCCGAACTGTCCGGTCCGCCGGCCGGAGCTACGAGAAGGCGGCGGCGGAGGCCCGCTCCCAGCATCGGTCGGAGCTGACACCTAAGTCGGTTAACTGGTGGGGTTGGAAGGGGCGGCCGATGCGTTTTCTCTGGTTCACCGGTTTGACGATCCTATCACTGTTTTTCCTGGCGAGTTTTCCCGTGACCGGCACTTTCCTGGCGGTCGGGATGACGGCCCTCTTCACGGCCCTTCAATGGCTCGTGGCCGGCATGGGGGTTCTCTTTCTCATCCGATTTCTGGTAGAGGGCAGGCGTCTTCTCTGGCCGGACCCGGGCGAGTCGACGACTTGGGGTGGTTTCAAAGGGCGTGGGGTCCGGCTGGCCCTCCTGATTGGTTCCACTGCGCTGGTGCTGACCGGGGTGGGAGCATTCTTCCTGAATTTGGCCGAGGTCGAGGCGGTTGTTCTGGCGATCCCCGGAGTGTTGGCAGCGGCGCCCCTTCCCGTGTGGATGGGGGACCTCCTCACCAAGGTCACCTCCGCCCTGGCCGCCCATCCGACCTGGGCCACGAGCGGCAAGTTCATTTTCTGGATCTTCGTGGCGATGCCGTTGCTGATCCGCTGGCTGGTGGACGGCGTGGGAGCCCTTTTTCCACACACCGCCAATCGGGCGGTCCGGCTATCGCAAATTGCCGAGCCGATCTTCCAGCGGCTGCCTGTCCGGATCGCCGATTGGA
>JAHFFF010000184.1 GCA_023248095.1 Candidatus Omnitrophota bacterium
ACGGCGCCACCGCCGCCTACTTCCCGGTGGACCAGGAAACGCTGGAATATTTGAAGCTCACCGGCCGGCCGCCGGAACTGATCGATCTCGTCGAGCGCTACATGAAGGAGCAGGGGCTCTTCCGCACGGATGCCGCCCCCGTACCGGAATTCTCCGAGGTGCTGGAGTTGGATTTGGCCAAAGTGGAGTCCAGCCTGGCCGGACCCAAACGCCCGCAGGACCGCGTGGCCCTCTCCGGGGCCAAGCAGGGTTTCCGCAAAGCCTTGGTGAGCATGCTGGAGGGGAAGCTGCCTAAGCTGAACTCGGACCGGCTGAGCAACTGGCTTGGAGAGGGAGGCAGCGCCAAGACCCCGCAGGTTCAGGTGGAAACGATCTCTTCCGAAGTGGCGGTTGCGGCAGAGGCGGACGGGTTCGCCGAGGTCGCGACCCGGGTCGGTGTGGATCTCCCATCGGGCCGGGCGGAGATCGGGCACGGCTCCGTCGTGATCGCCGCCATTACCAGCTGCACCAACACCTCCAATCCCTCCGTCATGGTGGGGGCCGGTCTGCTGGCCAAGAAGGCGGTGGAGCGGGGATTGAAGGTCAAGCCGTACGTCAAGACATCGCTTGCCCCCGGCTCTCGCGTGGTTACCGAGTATCTGGAAAAGGCGGGGCTCACTCCCTATTTGGAGAAGCTCGGCTTCTACACCGTCGGGTATGGCTGCACCACCTGCATCGCGGAGGGAACGCCCGTGTTGCTGGGTAATGGGACGGCGCGCCGCATTGAACAGATGCCCGGCGCCGGCGGCGCTGTCGTGTTTTCCCCGACGGCAGACGGCAGGATGGCCATGGCGCTCCAGACTGAGGCCATGAGCCAGGGTACGCGCGAATGTTTAACCCTGGTTCTGCAAGATGGGCGCACGCTGGCTTGTACCCCGGATCACAAGATCCTCTGCGCGGATGGGCGCTGGGTGCGTGTAGATCAGTTGGTGCCGAAGCGGGACCGCGTGATGGTGGGTCTTGAGGCGCCGCTGGATGAGCCGCTGGCCGATGAAGTTGGCTACTGCCTGCGCGCCGGCGATAGGACATTCACCCTAGATGCCTCTCAGGCCCGCTTGCGTTCCTTGGCATTCGCGCGTTTATTGGGTCATCTGTTGGAAGATGGTTCGATCAGCACGTGGGGACAGGGTCGGATGCATGTTGGCCAAGTGGTGGATCGCGAAGCGGTCCTGAATGACATCGAGCTTGTCACAGGCAAGCGGCCAGCGGCAACCCGGTATGATGAGCGGAAATGGACTGTTGTGTTGCCGAAGGAGCTGACTCGAGCCATGGCTGCCCTGACCGGAATTTGTGTCGGTCGCCGCATCCATCAAGCGCCCGTTCTTCCGGCGTTTGTGTTGGAAAACAATTGCCCAGTCTCCATGGTTCGGGAGTTCCTAGGAGGCCTCTTTGGAGCTGATGGACAAGCACCCACCTTGCATCGCGTGAGCCATCGCGAGGAGGAAGCAATTCTTGGCCACCCGGCTTACTCCCAGAGCTGCAAGTCCGAGTATGTCGGCAGACTTAAAGAGCTCATGGGGGAAATCACTCATCTTTTGAAACGCTGCGGCGTGAACGTTGGTGGCGCTGCAGTTCGCCAGTATCCGGTTCGGCGCTCGGCGTCTTCCTATCCGGCTGCCAAGGATGGGAATCCTCGGTTGGAAGTGCGCCTACAGTTACCGGATGGCCTTTCGTTTGTCGAGCGAGTGGGATTTCGTTACTGCGTGGATAAACAAATGCGAGCCAGCGCAGCAGCCGCCTATTGGCGAACGATAGAACGGATTGGTCTCCAGCGTTTGTGGATGTCGGCATGCATCGAGGAACTCCACAGCCAACAACCGGAGTTGAGTTTCCATGGGGCTCGCGCAGAGGCAGCATCGGCGCTTCAACGGCGCGAAGCGATTATCTTTCCGCACTACTCGCTGTTGGAAGGCCACGACCGCTTCACTCGGCTGCCAAGGCTTGAGGATCAGAAATTCAAGCCGCTGCATCGCGACAGCTGCGGTTTTCCTTCGCCCATCCGCTTGCTTGCGGAGCTTGGGGTAAGAGACTGGTTCGCTCCTTTGCGCGCGCGTGCGGAGGGGAATCAGGCAAAGCGTTATTGCGTTGAGAAAAGCTGCAAGATGCTTCCGACATTCTCCTTGGGTGTGCTGGAAGTGCGCACGGCGGGGAAACGCCGGGTGTTTGATATTGCGGTAGAAGGGCTGCATTCGTTTGTGGCGGGTACGGTAGCTGTTCATAATTGCATCGGCAACAGCGGGCCTCTGCCGGAGCCGGTTGCCCAAGCGGTGAAGGAGAAGGAGCTGGTGGTCTCCAGCGTCTTAAGCGGCAACCGGAACTTCGAGGGACGCGTCCATCCGCAGGTGAAGGCCAATTACCTGGCCAGCCCCCTGCTGGTGGTGGCCTACGCCATCGCCGGCACGATGGACACGGACCTCACTCGGGAGCCGTTGGGCAAAGATTCTCAGGGAAAGGACGTTTTCCTGAGGGAGATCTGGCCCACCCAGCAGGAGATCAGCCAGGCGATCCTCAAGAGCGTCACGGCCGAGGCCTTCCGCAAGCGGTACGCGCAGGTGTTCGAGGGGACCGAGGAGTGGAAGGCCATCCCCACGCCCGAGGGGGCCCTCTACCGCTGGGATTCCAAGTCCACCTACGTCCAGGAGCCGCCCTATTTTATCGATCTGCCGAAGGATCCTCCCCCCATCCGTCCCATCCAAAAGGCCCGCGTCCTGGAGTTCGTAGGGGATTCCATCACCACCGATCACATTTCACCGGCTGGTTCCATCGCCAAGGATAGCCCGGCGGGCCAGTACCTCATCTCGCTGAAAGTGGATCCGAAAGAGTTCAACAGCTACGGCGCCCGTCGGGGGAACGACCGGGTGATGACGCGCGGAACCTTCGCCAACGTGCGGCTCAAGAATAAACTGGTTCCTGACGCGGAGGGATGGTGGACAGCCCACCTGCCCAGCGGCGAGAAACTCTCGGTGTTTGATGCCTCCCAGCGCTACCAGAAGGAGGGAGTCCCACTCATCATCCTGGCGGGGAAGGAGTACGGCTCCGGTTCCTCCCGTGACTGGGCGGCGAAAGGGCCGATGCTCCTGGGGGTCCGGGCTGCCATCGCCGAGAGCTTCGAGCGGATCCACCGCAGCAACTTGGTCGGCATGGGCATCCTCCCCTTGCAGTTCAAGTCCGGTGAGAACGCCGGCTCGCTGGGCCTGACCGGGAAGGAACTCTTCTCCATCGAGGGGCTCAACGATTCCCTCAAGCCGGGCCAGTCGCTGCAGGTGACTGCCGACGACTCCGGCAGAAAGAAGAGCTTCGCCGCCACCGTCCGC